>NZ_JBKFBD010000013.1:0-122732 GCF_053345975.1 Microbacterium sp. C23T
CGCCCCGCCCGCGGACCGCGCCACCTCGGCCCGCCGCGACTCGGGCGTCGACGCGATCCCCGCGTCGGGTCGCGTCGAGGACTCGCCCGAGATCCTCGCGGCGTTCCGCGAAGCCGGCGAGTTCGCCGACGTGCTGTCGCGCCTGTGGGACTCGTGGCAGGACGACGCCATCATCCGGGATGCCGCGGCAGGCCGCTTCCTCGACGCCGACCGTGTGCACAACATCGACTTCGAGGGAGAGTTCTTCTCGATCACCGGCGCCTCGATCGTGCCGCGGTCGCCGCAGGGTCGACCGCTCATCACCGTGCTCGCCCACCAGAGGGTGCCGTACCGCCTCGCCGCGGAGCGCGCCGACGTCGTGTTCATCACACCCCACCTCGAGGGCGGCCGTCCCGGCTTCGCCCTGCCCGGCATCCGTTCGGAGCTGGATGCTGCCGCCGACGACCTGCGCACGGGCGAAGAGCCCCTGCGGGTCTTCGCCGACCTGCTCGTGCTGATCGAAGACACCGAGGCCGCCGCCCGCGAGGCGCTGGCGCGACTCGACGAGTGGGACGGCGAGCCGCTCACCTCCGACGCGCGTGTCGTCGTCGGCACGCCCGGCGACGTCGCCGACGCGGTGCGCGAGCTCGCGGCGCAGGGCGTCGACGGCGTGCGCCTGCGCCCCGCGCGCCAGCCCGCCGATGTCGTGGCGATCGCCGAGAAGGTCGTGCCGCTGCTGCGCGCGACGGGCACCCTGCGTGAGGACGACGGAGCGGCGTCGCTGCGCACCCGCCTCGACCTCGCCCGCCCCGAGAGCCGTTACGTCCGAGAGAAGGTCACGCTGTGAGCGTCCGCCAGATCCACCTCGCCGCGCACTTCCCCGGCGTCAACAGCACCACCGTCTGGACCGACCCGGCGGCGGGCAGCCAGATCGATTTCTCGTCGTTCGAGCACTTCGCCGCGACGGCCGAGCGTGGGCTGTTCGACTACGTCTTCCTCGCGGAAGGGCTGCGCCTGCGCGAGCACAAGGGCCGCGTGCACGAACTCGACGTGCTGGGCCGCCCGAACACGCTGTCGATCCTCGCGGCGGTCGCCGCGATCACCGAGCATGTCGGCGTCGTGGGCACGCTCAACACGACGTTCAACGAGCCCTACGAGCTGGCGCGTGAGCTCGCGACCCTCGACCACTTGTCGGGCGGCCGCGCCGGCTGGAACGCCGTGACGAGCTCCGATGCCTTCCACGGCGCGAACTTCCGCCGCGGCGGCTACCTCGACCACGCCGACCGCTACGAGCGGGCGCGTGAGTTCGCCGCACTCGCGAAGGAGCTGTGGGACTCGTGGAGCGACGGCGACGTGCGAGCGGATGCCGCGTCCGGCGTCTTCCTCGACGACGGCGTCCCCGCGCGCGTGCGCCACACGGGCCCGCAGTTCGACGTCGACGCGCTGTTCGACGTGCCCCGCTCTCCGCAGGGGCGCCCCGTCATCGTGCAGGCCGGCGACTCGGCCGACGGGCGCACGTTCGGCGCCGAGCACGCCGAGGTGATCTTCTCGCTGCACCAGGAGTTCGAGGACGCCCGAGCGTTCTACGACGACGTCAAGGGACGCCTCGCCCAGTACGGACGCGAGGAGGACGCTCTCAAGATCCTCCCTGCCGCGACGTTCTCCCTCGGCGACACCGACGCGGAGGCCCGCGAGCGCGCCCGCGAGGTCGCGCTGCAGCAGGTGCGACCCGAGGTGGCCCTCACGTACGTCGAGCAGGTGTGGGGCCGCGACCTGTCCGGCTACGACCCCGACGGCCCCCTTCCCGACGTCGATCCCGACACCGGGTCGGAGACCGCGCGCGGCTGGGCGAACCGGCACGCGGCGGTGCGAGCCAGGATCGCGAAGCTGCGGGAGCTGTCGGAGACCGAGGGGCTCAGCATCCGTGAAACCGTCATCCGCCTGACGGCCACCCCGACCTTCGTGGGCACGCCCGCGCGCATCGCGGCCGAGATCGACCGCTACGTGCAGGAGCGCGCGACGGACGGCTTCACGATCGTCGGGCACCTGACGCCGCACGGCCTCGACGAGTTCGCCGAGCGCGTCGTGCCGCTGCTGCAGGAGCGCGGCTCGTACCGGCAGTCGTACGACGAGGGTGCGACCCTGCGCGATCTGCTCGGCCTCCCGGCTCCGGTGCAGGCACCGGCACTCACGGAACGATGAGCGACCGCGCGCGCCTGCTGTTCGTCGGAGCCGGCCCTCGGGCGATCATGCTCCTCGAACGCGTGCTGGCGCGCGCGGACGAGCACTCGCTGCTCGACATCGACCTCGTCGACCCGCATCCCCCCGGTGCCGGCCGCATCTGGCGACACGCGCAGTCGCCGCTGCTGAAGCTCAACTCGATGACCCGCGACGTCACCGTCTTCACCGACGACAGCTGCACGATCGAGGGGCCGGTGCGCTCCGGCCCCTCGCTCAGCGAGTGGCTGGACCTGTGGCGGGCGGGCGACCTGCCCGACGTCGAGTTCGACGAGCTGTCGGAGGCCGAGGCGCGGGCGCTCACCCCCGAGGGATTCCCGACACGGCGCCTGCACAGCCACTACCTCGACTGGTTCTTCCGCCGCACGGCGGCGAGCGCGCCAGAGGGCGTGAGCATCCGCCTGCACACCGACACGGTGACGTCGGTGCGGCTCATTCCGGACGGGCGGCACGCCGTTTCGCTCGCGAGCGGTCGGGAGATCGCGACGGATGCTGTGGCCTACTGCCTCGGCCACACCGAGCGCGATCCCGACCCGGCGACGGCAGCGCTTGCCACCGCTTCAGCCCGCGAGAAGCTCGTGTACGTGGGCCCGGCGTTCACCGCGGACGCCGATCTGTCGAGACTCGCCCCGGGTGCCGATGTGATCGTGCGGGGCATGGGCCTGGCGGCCGTCGATCTCGTCGTACTCCTCACCCAAGGCCGAGGCGGCCGGTTCGATCGGGGCGCCGACGGGTCGTTGCGCTACCTCCCCTCAGGGCAGGAGCCTCGGCTGCACCTCGGCTCGCGACGCGGGGTGCCGTACCGCTCGAAGGTGACGTCGGCGCTGCAGGGCTCGCCCCCGCAGCGGGACGTGCTGACGCCGGACGTGATCGCCGCGCTCGTCGACACGGGCCGGCCGATCGACTTCGACCGCGACGTCTGGCCCTTGGTCGCCGCCGAGCTCCTGCACGGGCACTACCGCGAGCTCTTCACGGGGCATCCGGAGCGGGTGTCGGCGACGTGGGACGAGTTCCGGCCGGTGCTGCGCGCGCACGCGTGGGGCGACCCCACGCTGGGCGACGCGATCGCCGCCGTCGTGCCCGACCCACTGGACCGGTTCGACGTCGCCGCGTTCGACCGACCGTTCGCCGACGCGGAGTTCTCCGACGCCGACGACGCTCACGATCGGGTGCGGGCGCACATCCTCGACGACCTCGAGCTGCGTACGACGCAGGAACGCAGCCCCGCACAGGGCGTGTTCATCGCGGCGCTGCTGTCGTTCATGGCGCTCTCGGAGATCCCCAAGGAGCGCTTCACGGCGCGATCCCGTGCGTACACGCTGCCCGTCCGCTGGCATACCTTCTTCAGCTACCTCGCGAGTGGTCCGCCCCCGCACCGCCTCGAGGAGCTCCTCGCCCTCGCCGATGCGGGAATCGTGCGCTTCCTCGGGCCCGACGTGGACGTGGTCGTCGAGCCGCGCGGGTTCGCAGCATCCAGTCCCCGTGTGCCGGGCGAGACGGTCGCCGGCGCCCTCGTCGACGCCTGGCTGCCGGCCGCCGACGCGGAACTCAGCACGAACGCGGCGCTGCGCGAGCTCGCGACCGTGCACGGCAGCGTGCTGCACGTGACGGATGCCGAGTACTCGGGCTCGCTCGGACGCGTGCGGGTGACCGAGGACGGACGTGTGCTGCGCCCCGGCGGCGCGCCGCACGCCACGCTGTTCGCGATCGGCCCGTTCACCTCGCAGACCGAGGCCGGCGCCTTCACCCGCCCCGCGGCGAACTCCCTGTCGCTCCGCCAGACGGACCTCGTCGCGGGCGCGATCGCCGCGCATCTCGGCGTTGCGGTGCGCGTCGCCCCGTAGCCCCGGGACCGCTCTGGCGCCGGCTCCCGGTTGTTGAGCGGATGGCGCTCCAGCGCCCGCAGACGAAACGCCTCGGGCTTGCGGACTGCGCCGCGTCCAGGACGTTTCGTCACGCTCGTTCCTCGCTCGCTCAACGAGCGATCAAGGCGCTGGGAAATCCGGTGAAGCGCCCCCGATGTGACGCCGGATGACGGCGCGTGACCGTGCGCGACCGACATTCACGCCGCGTGACATCCCCGATCGGGGCTCGCACGACCTCTCGGGGACGCTGAAGCCACGAGCCCGGCACCCCGCCGGGGCTCGTCCGCCACAGCTTCTGGAGACCCCATGTCGTTCACCCGACCCCGTACCGCCGCGCTTGCGGCGATCGGCGTCGTCGCGCTCTCGCTCACCGCGTGCGCGACCGGCGCCGGCGACCCCGCACCCACCGCATCCGCCGAGGCGGAGCCCGTCACGGGCGGCGACCTGACCTTCGCGATCTCGGTCGACAGCCAGTGCATCGACCCGCAGCAGGTCGGCAACAACGACGCGATCGCGATTGCGCGCCAGACCGTCGCGTCGCTGACGATCCAGGATCCCGAGACCGGCGAGATCCTGCCGTGGCTGGCCACCGACTACGAGGTGAACGACGACGCCACGAGCTTCACGTTCACACTGCAGGACGGCCCCACGTATGCGGACGGCGAGCCCATCGACGCGGCATCCGTCAAGACGAATTTCGAGGCCATCCAGGCGCTCGGCGCGAAGGCGAGCCTCGGCTCGTCGTACCTCGCCGACCTCGAGAGCATCGAGGTGCCGGACGAGCACACCGTCATCGTCAACTTCTCGGAACCGAGCGCGCAGTTCCTGCAGGCGACCTCGACGTTCTCGCTCGGCCTCCTGTCGCCCGCGACCGCCGCGGTGAGCCAGGCGGATCGCTGCCTCGGCGACTACATCGGCTCGGGTCCGTTCTCGGTGCAGAGCTACACGCCCAACGAGGGTGCCGTGCTCGAGCGCCGCGAGGGCTACGAGTGGGGCCCGTCGACGGCCGCCCACACCGGTGAGGCGTACCTCGACACCATCACGTACAAGGTCGTTCCCGAGTCGGGCAACCGCACCGGCAGCCTGCAGTCGGGCCAGATCGACGCGACCACCGGCATCGCGACGGCCGACGCCGTGCTGTTCGAGGGCGAGGACTTCTGGTCGCTCAACCGCGCCAATCCCGGTTCGGTCTACAACCTGTACGCGAACCAGTCGACCGAGAAGCTCGCCGACGAGAACGTGCGCCTGGCGATTCAGAAGGGCATCGACCGGGAGCAGATCACGTCGACCCTCCTCGGCCCGGACGACCTGCCGGCCGTGTCGCCGCTCGCCTCGTCGACGCCGTACTTCACCGACCTGAGCGACGTGCTCGAGTACGACCCGAAGGCGGCCGCCGAGCTGCTCGAGGAGTCCGGCTGGACCGAGGGCGATGACGGCATCCGCGAGAAGGACGGCGAGAAGCTCAGCTTCCACGTGACCTACTGGCAGTCGCCCAAGGAGGTGCTCGAGCTCGTGCAGCAGCAGCTGCGCCAGATCGGCATCGACCTGCAGCTCACCTTCGCGAGCATCGCCGACGTGCAGGCCGCGAACGCCGACGGCACCTACGACTTCTCGTACGGCAACCTGACGCGCGCTGATCCCGACGTGCTGCGGACGGTGTTCGCGGTGAACGGCACGAACAACGCCACCAAGCGCACCGAGCCCGCCGAGATCGACGAGCTGCTCGACGAGCAGGCCGCGATCATCGACCCGGCCGCTCGCCAGAAGGTCGTCGACGAGGCCGCGGAGCTGCTCATCACGGGCGGCTACTCGATCCCGATCTACCAGCTGTCGACCACGATCACGGCCGCGTCGAAGGTGCAGGGGCTCGGCTTCGAGGCCTCCAGCCGCCTGGACTTCTACGACGCCTGGATCGCCGAGTAAGCCCGCACGGGCACAACGAGAGGGATGAGGAACGGATCATGTGGGGTCGATACATCGCCCGGAGGATCGGGCAGGGCGTCATCGTCCTGTGGGCCGCGTACACGATCTCGTTCCTCATCCTGTACCTCCTGCCGGGCGACGCCGCGACCCTCTTCGCCGGCGGCGGCGACCAGGAGGCCATCGACCCCGAGCTCGTGGCGCAGCTGCGCAGCGAGCTCGGGCTCGACCGCCCACTGTACGAGCAGTACCTCGTCGCCCTGGGGAAGGCGCTGACCGGAGACTTCGGCGTCTCGACGCAGACCGGGCGCCCGGCATCCGATCTCCTCCTCGAGTCCCTCCCCCCGACGCTCGCGCTGACCGCCCTCGCGTTCGTGCTGTCGGTCGTGTTCGGCATCGTCCTCGCTCTGTCGGCCTCGCTCGCCCGCGCGCGGTGGCTCCGCAACCTGCTGTCGTCGCTGCCGCCGCTGGGCGTCTCGATCCCGGTGTTCTGGATCGGCCTCCTGCTGCTGCAGGCGTTCTCCTTCCGTCTGCGCCTGTTCCCCTCGATGGGCAACGAGGGCTTCGAGAGCCTCGTGCTGCCGGCCATCACGATCGCGATCCCGTCGGGTGCCTTCATCGCGCAGCTGCTGTCGCGGAGCCTCCGCTCGATCCTCGCCCAGCCGTACGTCGAGATCGTGCGCGCCAAGGGCGCGAGCGAGCGCCGGGTGCAGCTCGGCCACGCGTTCCGCAACGCGGCGATCCCCTCGCTCACGATGGTCGGCGTGCTCATCGGCGGCCTCCTCTCGGGCGCCGTCGTCACGGAGACGGTCTTCTCGCGCCTCGGCATCGGCCGGCTCGTCGTCACCGCCGTCAACAACCGCGACGTGCCCGTCGTTCAGACCGTCGTCGTCTTCGCCGCCCTCGTCTTCGTCGTCGCGAACCTCGTCGTCGACCTCGTCTACCCCCTCATCGACCGCCGCATCACGCTCGCCCGCACGGCGTTCGTCGCCGCCTGACAGGAGCCGCCATGACCGTCGAGAACGTGCTCTCCCCGCCCGCGCGCACCCTCGAGCCGCACGACCCGTTCCTCGAATCGATCGTCGACCCCGACGCCGATCCGTCGGGCAGCCCTCACGCAGTGTCGCTTGATGAGACGGATGCTTCGTCCCGCCGCATTGCGCTCCGCCCGGTCGTCGCCGTGCTGAAGCAGCCCACGCTCGTCGCGTCGATCCTCGTGCTCGCCCTCGTGACGCTGTGGGCGCTCGTGCCGGCCTGGTTCACGGCGTGGGACCCGATCGTCGGCGTCCCCCAGGACCGCTTGCTGCCGCCCACCCCGGAGCACCTCTTCGGCACCGACAACCTCGGTCGGGACCTGTACGCCCGTGTCGTCTACGGATCGGCGACGTCGCTGGCCGCGACCTCGGTCGCCGTGATCGTCGGCCTCGCGGTCGGGTCGCTGTTCGGACTGCTGGCGGGCTTCCTCCGGGGCATCGTGGACGACGCGATCATGCGCTTCATGGACGTGCTGCTCGCGATCCCGAGCCTGCTGCTGTCGCTCGCGCTGATCACGGCGCTCGGCTTCGGCACGCTCAACGTCGCGATCGCGGTCGGCCTCGCGAGCATCGCCTCCTTCTCGCGCGTGATGCGCGCCGAGGTGCTGCAGATCGCCACCGCCGTCTACGTCGAGGCCGCGCACGTTTCGGGCGTGCGCTGGTACACGGTGCTGCGCCGGCACGTGCTGCCGAACGCGTCCGGCCCGGTGATCGCCCTCGCCGCTCTCGAGTTCGGGGTCATGGTGCTGGCGATCTCTTCGCTGTCGTTCCTCGGCTTCGGCGCGCCACCGCCCACGCCCGAGTGGGGCTCGCTCGTCGCCGGAGGGCGCGACTACCTCGCGGTCGCGTGGTGGCTCACGACCTTCCCGGGCCTCGTGATCGTCGCGGTCGTGCTGTCGGCCAACCGCATCTCGCGCGCCCTCGAGCGCAACGGAGGAGGCCGGTGACCGCACTGCTGGAGGTCTCGAACCTGTCCGTCTCGTACACGCTGGGCGGCGCGTCGCGCCCCGCCGTGCGCGATGTGAGCTTCACCGTCGACCGCGGAGAGGTCGTCGCGATCGTCGGCGAGTCCGGCTCGGGCAAGAGCACGACCGCGCACGGCGTCATCCACCTGCTCGCCTCGAACGCGTGGGTGGACGCGGGCTCGATCGTGTTCGACGGCACCGACCTCACCGGGCTCTCGCGTCGCGCGTGGCGCGAGGTGCGGGGTCGTGCAATCGGGCTCATCCCGCAGGACCCGACGACGAGCCTGAACCCCGTCAAGCGCGTGGGCCGCCAGGTGGGCGAGCCGCTCGTGATCCACGGGCTCGCCACGCGCCGCGGCGCCGACGCGCAGGCCGTCGAGCTCCTGCGCCTCGCGGGCATCGGCGAGCCCGAGGCGCGCGCCAAGCAGTTCCCGCACCAGTTCTCGGGCGGCATGAAGCAGCGCGCGCTCATCGCGACGGCGCTGGCCGCCGAGCCGAAGCTCGTGATCGCCGACGAGCCGACCAGCGCCCTCGATGTGACCGTGCAGAAGCAGATCCTCGACCACATCGACACACTGGCGGCGACGCTCGGCACCGCGGTCCTGCTCATCACGCACGACCTCGGTGTCGCTGCCGACCGCGCCGACCGCATCATCGTGATGCAGAACGGCGAGATCGTCGAGACGGGCGCGGCCCGTCAGGTGCTCGAGAGTCCGCAGCATCCGTACACCCGTGCGCTCATCGCCGCGGCGCCCGGACTTCGCGGCGGGACGGTGCGCGTGTCCGACCGACCGCTTCGGACGGAACAGGTCCCCACGCCCTCTCCAGGCGCCGCTGGCGCGTCGCCCGGAGCCTCCGGGCGCGTGGGCCCAGCTGCGTCCCCGGCACTCCTCGAGGTCACGGGTCTCCGCAAGGAGTTCCCGCTCCCCGGCCGCGAGAAGCTCCTCGCCGTCGACGACGTCACGTTCCGCGTCGACCGCGGCGAGACGCTCGCGATCGTGGGCGAGTCGGGGTCGGGCAAGAGCACGACGGCGCGACTGGCGCTGCGCCTCGAGAAGCCGTCGGCGGGCAGCATCCGTTTCGATGGCACCGATCTCGTCTCCGCCAGTCGTGAAGAGCTGCGCGCGCTGCGCCGGAGGTTCCAGCTCGTCTACCAGAGCCCGTTCGCATCGCTCGATCCGCGGTTCACGATCGCCGAGGTGATCGACGAGCCACTGCGCGCGTACGGCGTCGACAAGGCCGAGCGGACCCGCCGCGTGCGCGAGCTCATCGACCAGGTGGCCCTCCCGGCGAGCACCGCGTCGCGGCGACCGGCGGAGCTGTCGGGCGGCCAGCGGCAGCGTGTGGCCATCGCCCGCGCGCTCGCGCTGCGGCCCGACCTCGTCGTGCTCGACGAGGCGGTGTCGGCGCTCGACGTGTCGGTGCAGGCGCAGATCCTCGACCTCCTCGCCGGGGTGCAGCGCGACGTCGGAGTGTCGTACCTGTTCATCAGCCACGACCTCGCGGTGGTCCGCGAGATCTCGGACCGCGTCGCGGTGATGCAGCACGGCCGGATCGTGGAGCAGGGCGCGACCGCCCAGGTGCTCAGCGCGCCGCGCGAGGAGTACACCCGACGGCTCATCGACGCGATCCCGGGGTCGACGCTGTCGGCGCCGGTGCCTGCGCTCGCGGAAGGGGCGGTTTTGGCGACTCGCCAATATCACCTGTCCGCGCCCGGAGATTTTGGCGAGGCGCCAGATCCACACGCGGGCGCCGCCGGGCCGGGGTCTGGTCGGGTTCTGACGACTCGCCAAGATCACCCCTCGGCATCCACCGATTCTGGCGACTCGCCAGAATCGCACGCAGAAGCCCTCGGGGCCGGACCTCGTCGCGGTCGCGTTCTGACGACTCGCCAAGATCACGGTGCGGGGGCGGCACATGTTGGCGAGTCGCCAAAATCGCGCGAAGAGGAGGCGGTCGCATGAGCGCCCGCGCAACACTGGCCCGGCAGACGACCGAGCTGCTGCAGGAGCTGATCCGCAACGCGGCCGTCAACGACGGCACGGCCGACTCCGGTCACGAGCACCTGCAGGTGCGGACGCTGCAGCGCTTCTTCGAGGGCTCCGGGCTCGAGGGCGTCGTCGTCGAGCCGCATCCGGGCCGCCAGTCGCTCATCGTGCGCATCGAGGGCTGGGACGCGAGTGCGCCGTCACTCGCGCTCGTCGGGCACACCGACGTCGTGCCGGTCGAGCCGGCGGGCTGGTCGCGCGACCCGTTCGCCGCCGAGATCGTCGACGGGGTGCTGTGGGGCCGCGGCGCGATCGACATGCTCAACCTCACCGCCGCGTACGCCGTGGTGACGCGCGCCATCGCGACGGGTCCGTTCCGGCCGCGCGGCGACCTCATCTTCGCTGCCGTCGCCGACGAGGAGAACGGCAGCCGGTTCGGCGTCGGGTGGCTCACCGAGCACCGGCTCGACCTCATCGACGCCGACTACGTGCTCACCGAATCGGGCGGCGCCCACGCCGGCGAGCGCCCGCACCTCGGTGTCATGGTGGGCGAGAAGGGCGGCGCCGGGCGCCTCCTGCGCGTGACCGGCGCGCCGGGTCACGGCTCGGCGCCGTGGGGCTCGCGCAACGCCGCGGTCATCGCGGCCGAAGCCGTGACGCGCCTCGCACGGCACCGTGGAACCACCGTCATCACGCCGCAGTGGCGCGCGTACGCGGAGGCGCTCGACCTCGACGCGGAGGCCCGCACCGCCCTCACCGACGCTGACCGGTTCTACGAGGGGCTGCCCCACCTCGGCACCCTCGACGGGTTCGCCCACGCCTCGACGCACACCACGATCTCACCGACCATCGTGCGCGCCGGCGAGAAGGGCAACGTCATCCCGGGCACCGCGACCGTGCAGCTCGACATCCGGATCCTCCCCGACTTCACTCGGGAGGATGTCGAGGGTCTCATCCGCGACGCACTCGGTGATCTCATCGAGCACATCGAGATCGAGGGCGACTGGTTCGGAGAGTCGACACTGTCGCCCATCGACACCCCGCTCTTCGACGCGCTCGGCAGCGCCGTGCGCCGCGCGTACCCGTCCGCCGAGCTGCTGCCGATGCTCGGCGTCGGTGGCACCGACGGGCGCTTCTACCGCCGCCGCGGCATCCCGGCCTACGGGTTCGGGGTGCTCAGCGAGCGCTGGGACTACGGCACCTTCCGCCGCCTCTTCCACGGCAACGACGAGCGCATCGACCTCGACTCGATCGCGCTCACTGTCGACGCGCTCGACCACGCCGTGCGCACGTTCCACGCCGACACGAGCACCGCGAGGCGCACCCGCGTCGCGGAGCCCGCGACCGCCTGAACGCGGTTGCGGCTGCCGCCGGCAGCCGGGCCGCAGCATCCGTTCCCCATCCACCCCACCGAGGAGCACCCATGACCACCACCCTCAACTCCGATGTCGATCGCGCCGTGTTCGGGCGCGAGTGGGAGGACTGGCACCGCACGCATGAGACGCGGCGCGCCGACTCCCTCGGCTTCTTCGCGATCACCGGTCTGCACTGGCTCGGCGCCGACCCCACGACGCTTCCGGGTGCGCCCGGCACGTGGCGTCTCGGCCCCGACGGCGTGGTCGTCGAGCTCGCCGAGGGCGAGAGCCTGACGCTCGACGGCGTGACGATCACCGGAACGCACGCGTTCGGCGAGATCGCCGAGCGGGGCAGCATCACACCCACCTTCGCGGACGGCGAGGTCGCCGGCGCGGTCGAGATCGCGATCCGCGGTGGGCACACGATCCTGCGCCCGCGTCGTGCCGACCACCCGTTCCTCGCGGAGTACTCGGGCACCCCGACCTACGTGCCCAACCCGCGCTGGCGGGTCGCGGCGCGCTTCCGTGCCTTCGATGCGCCCGTGCCGACCGAGGTCGGCGCCGCCGTCGACGGGCTCACCCACGTCTACGACGCCCCCGGCGTACTCGAGTTCTCCTGGCGCGGTGAGGAGTTCTCGCTCATCGCGTTCGAGGGCAAGGCGCCCGGCGACCTGCTCGTGCTGTTCACCGACGCGACGAGCGGGATCACCACGTACGCCGCGAACCGGTCGGTCGGCATCGACGCCCCGGACGCCGACGGCTGGACGGCGATCGACTTCAACCGCGCCGTCAACCTGCCCTGCGCGTACACGGACTTCGCCACGTGCCCGTTGCCGCCTGAGGGCAACCGCCTGCCGATCGGCATCGAGGCCGGCGAGAAGACGCCGCTCGCCCGCGTGATCTCGAACGCCGAGCTCGTCGCGCCGGGGGTGGCCGCATGAGGTTCCAGCTGCTCGACATCGTCCCCTACCGCGCCGATCCGATCACCGGCCACCAGGTCTCACCCGCCGAGCGGTTCGCCGAGACGCTCCAGCAGGCGATCCGTGCGGAAGAGCTGGGATTGGATGCTGTGGCCATCGGCGAGCGACATGCCGGGCATTTCATCTCCTCGTCGCCGACGGTGCTCCTGGGTGCGATCGCGGCCCGGACGCGCAGCATCCGTCTCAATTCCGGCGTGACCGTGCTCTCGGTGCTGGATCCGGTGCGCGTCGCCGAGGACTACGCGACCATCGACCAGCTCTCGGGCGGACGACTCGACATCACGATCGGCAAGGGCAACGAGGTTGCCCAGTTTCCGCTGTTCGGGCTCGACATCGACGACCAGTGGGAGCTGCTCGCCGAGAAGTACGAGCTGCTGCGCACGCTCTGGCGCGAGGAGGACGTCACCTGGCCGGGCACCGAGTTCACCCGGGCGCTGACCGGCGTCACCACGCTGCCGCGACCCTTCGCCGGGGCGCCGCGCGTGTGGCACGGCTCGGCGACGACCCTCTTCTCGGCGGGACTCGCGGCGAAGTTCGGCGACCCGCTGTTCAGCGCGAACGCGATCCAGCCGCTCGAGAACTACGGCGTGCTCGTCGACCACTACCGTTCCGAGTTCGCGCGACACGGCCACGATCCGGCCGGCGCATTCGTCGCCGCGGGCTCGGGGGCGCTCTTCATCGCCGACACCACGCAGGAGGCGATCGCGCAGTACGGTCCGGTGTACAACGCGATCGTCGCCGCTACCAACGTGCCCGGGAACAACACCCCGTTCCGCGACATCGAGCACGCCGTCGCCGAGGGTCCGGCCCTCGTCGGCACGCCGCAGCAGGTGGTGGACAAGATCGCCCGGTTCCACGGCCGGCTCGGGCACGACCTGCAGTCCATCAGCCTGCCGACGACGGTGCACTTCGCGCAGCAGCTCGAGATCCTCGAGCGATTCGCGCTGGAGGTCGCTCCGGTGCTGCGGCGGGAGTTCCCGACGGCGCTGTGGACCCAGGCCGACCCGCTCGGTCAGCGGGAGCGCGAGCTCACGACCGCATGAGTCCCGCACGCGCGGTCCGCGATGCGACTGCTGCAGTCTCCGGCAAGCGTGGCGTCGCACGACGCAGCGGTCGCAGGGAACGGCAGCAGTCGCACGCGCGGCCGGTGGCGTTCCGGCGAGCGGGCACCGGCGTGGAAGCCGCGAACGCGAGCTCCGAGCCGGTCAGGACGCGAGGTCGAATCCGCCTTCCGCGCGTCGGTCGTGAGCCGCCGGGAGCGCGGAGCGGAACCGCCGCTGATACTGCGACGGAGAGATGCCGAGGCGCGCAATGAACGCGCGGCGGAGCGCCTCTGCGCTCCCGTAACCCGTCTGCGCGGCGGTCTCGGTCACGTTCGCACCCGCCTCGAGGCGGACGCGGGCGAGATCGAAGCGCACCGCGGCGACGTACTCGGCCGGCGACTGCCCGAGCTCTTCACGGAAGCGACGTGTCAGATGCCGTGAGCTGACCGCCGCAAGCCCCGCGAGTTCGGGCACGGTCCACGCGCGCGCGGGATCCGCGTCGACGAGGTCGGTGGCGCGCCGCACGATCGAGGCGGGCTGCGCGCGGGCGCGCAGCGGCACCGAGTACTGCGACTGGCCGCCCGAACGCTGCAGGTAGACGAGCAGCAGTTGAGCGACCTGCCGTGAGACATCGGCGCCGTGGTCGTCCTCGACGAGGGCGAGCGCCAGGTCGATGCCGGCTGCGACACCCGCCGACGTCGAGACGTCACCGTCGCGCACGAAGATCGCGTCGGGTTCGACGCGCACGCGCGGGTAGCGGCGTTCCAGCTCCGGCGCGAACTTCCAGTGCGTCGTCGCCCGCTTGCCGTCGAGAGCGCCGATCTCGGCGAGCACGAAGGCGCCGCTGCAGATGGAGACGACCCGGCGGGCCCGCGCCGCGAGGGCGGCCGCAGCATCCGTCAACGGCGCTCGCGCGAATTCGTGTGGAGGCAGCTCGCTGCCCGGCACGATCACGGTGTCGACGTCGCCGGCATCGCCCGCCGCGCCGTGCACCGAGACCCTGCTGCCGAGCGAGGTCATGACGTCGCGCCCGTCGGGCGAGAGCAGGACCACGTCGTACCCCTGCACGGCTTGGTTCGCCTCGACGAACACCTCCGCCGGACCGACGTAATCGAGGGTCTTCACCCCGTCGAACAGCAGGAACGCGATTCGCCGTCGGGCGGGGGTCGAGTGCATCCCTCCATCCTTGTCCTGAATCGTGGGATGCGAGGCCGTTCGAGCGGGGCGCCGCGGTCGCAGATCGTCGAGGCTCGAGGGTGGCGCCGTCGCCCGTGACGGCTCCGGCGAGTGGGGCGACGGGTCGGCCCGATGATCGCAAGGAGTCCGCCATGCCGACGTTCACCACCTCCGACGGCACCGAGATCCACTACACCGACTGGGGCACCGGGAAGCCGGTCGTGCTGAGCCACGGCTGGCCGCTGAGCTCCGACGCGTGGGCCGTCGAGTCCAAGCTGCTGGCAGACGCGGGCTACCGCGCCATCGCCCACGACCGCCGCGGTCACGGCCGCTCCACCAACACCGACCGCGGGCACGACATGGACACCTACGCCCGTGACCTCGCCGAGCTCGTCGAACACCTCGACCTCACCGACCTCGTCGTGATCGGGCACTCGACCGGCGGCGGCGAGGTCGTGCGCTACGCCGCGCAGCACGGCAAGGGCCGCGTCCGCAAGGTCGTCACGGCCGGGGCCGTGCCGCCGATCATGGTGAAGTCCGACACGAACCCCGAAGGCACCCCCATCGAGGCCTTCGACGGAATCCGCGCCGGCGTGCTGGCCGACCGCTCGCAGTTCTACAAGGACCTCGCGGTGCCGTTCTACGGCTTCAACCGCGACGGCGCCGCTGTGTCGCAGGGCCTGATCGACGACTTCCAGCGCCAGGGCATGCTCGCCGGACTCGCCGCGGCGTACGAGTGCGTCAAGGTCTTCTCCGAGACCGACTTCACCGAGGACCTGAAGGCTCTCGACGTGCCGATCCTGCTCGCGCACGGCTCGGACGACCAGATCGTGCCGATCGCCGCGGCGGCCGAGAAGTCGATCGGTCTCGTCTCGGATGGCACGCTCAAGGTCTACGAAGGCGCGCCGCACGGCATCGCCGGCGAGTACCAGCAGGCGCTGATCGCCGACATCCTCGCGTTCATCGCGGACTGACCGCGGCACCGGCCCAGGGGCTCCGTCCTTCGACGGGCTCCTGGGCCGGCAAAACATGCGCGTCCCGCCGCTACGGCACGATGTTCTGGTTGAGGTGGAACAGGTTGTCGGGGTCGTACGCGCGCTTCACCGCACGCAGCCGGTCGTAGTTCGCACCGTAGTTGCTGGACACCTTCGGCTGATCGTCCTGCGACGCGAAGTTGACGTACCCGCCCGCCTGCGAGAAGGGCTCGATCGCCGCGTAGTAGTCCTTCACCCACGCGGTGTTGGCGGTGTTCTGCGTCGGATCCGGCCACATGCCGGCGATCACCAGCGCGAAGTTCGCGTCGCGGTGCCCGAAGGCCGTCGCGTCGGACGCCACGTCGTGGCACGCGCCGTTGATCGGGTAGAAGTGGACGGTCGAGTTGACCGTCGGCACCCGCGGGCCGTGCTCCATGTGGGCGGCCACCGACTCCGGCGTGAGTTCGTCGAGGAACGCCGCCTTCCAGTAGTGCTGCAGGCCGGGAGGAACGAGTCCATCGAAGAGACCGTTCATCGCCGGGTAGGGCATCGGACCCACCATCTCGGCAACCGGCTTCGCGACGTCGCGGAACCCCTGGACCATCTTCTCGGCCTCCGACGCCGGGCCGTTGATGCAGAAGACCACCGCGACGAACGGCTCCCCGGCGCGGTCCTCCGGCACGAACGGCAGCGGAGGAGCGATCTGGAACGCGGGGAACCCGCCGAACTCGCGCGGTGCGTTCCGTACATAGTCGGCGAAGTAGGCCAGGATCGCCGGACCGTCCGCGAGCTCGAAGAACATCGGACCGCCGTAGATCTCGGACACGGGGTGCAGCTGGAAGGTGAACTTCGTCACGACGCCGAAGTTGCCTCCCCCGCCGCGGAGCGCCCAGAACAGGTCGGGCTCCACGTCCGCGCTGGCGGTGACGATCTGGCCGTCGGCGAGCACGACCTCGGCCGCGAGCAGGTTGTCGCACGAGAAGCCGTAACCGCGGGCGAGATAGCCGATGCCGCCCCCGAGTGTGAGGCCGCCGACGCCCGTCGTCGAGATGATGCCGCCGGTCGTCGCGAGGCCGAATTGCGCCGCCGCCTCGTTGAACATCCCCCAGGTGGCCCCGCCACCCACGTCGGCGGTCGAGGAGGCCGGGTCGACCGCCACCGAGGTGAGGTCTCCCAGATCCGCGACGAGCGCGCCGTCGGCGGTGCCGAACCCCGGCACGCTATGGCCTCCGCCTCGCACCGCGAGGCCGCTCCCATCCTCAGCGGCGGCGCGGACGACAGCCGCGACATCCGCGGCATCCTGACACCGCACGACCGCGGCGGGTCGGCGGTCGATCATCGCGTTGTAGACGACCCGCGCCTCGTCGTATCCGTCGTCGCCTTCTTCGACGAGCGAACCCTTCACGCTGCCCCGCAGCAAATCCATCACCTTCATGGACATGGTCGACCTTCCCATCGACACAAACGGGCACAGCGCCCGCACGGTGCGTGCGGGCGTCGGCACCGGTTTGAATCGACGGTCCTCGCGTTCGAGGGCACTGTCAAGACGGTCGGTACCCGCTGGGTGAGGCAGCGGAACCCTGGTTGTCAGCCGATCCGCGCCGCCGCTCCCGACACGACGATCCCGCCCGTCTCGGGGATGTCGACGGTGAGCTCGCTCAGCCGGCCGACGTGGCTGCCCTGCAGGATCACGACGCGTGCCGGGGTCTCGACCGCGCCGGTCGCGCGGAGGTACCCGCCGGTCGCGGCCGCCGCGGCTCCGGTGGCAGGATCCTCGATGATGGGGCCGACCGGGAAGACGTTGCGGGCGTGCCACGTGCCGGTGCCTTCGGGCCAGAGCACGATCATGGTCGCCGGCCATCCCCGCGCGTCGAGCACCGCACGGGCGCGGTCGGGATCGATCGCGAACCCGTCGAAGACCTCCCGGTCGGCGAGCACGAGGAGAGGATGCCAGTTGCCGCCGAACGCCTGCGCGGGGGCGAAGTCCGGGTGCAGGTCACGCTCCGAGAGCCCGATCGCCCCGAGCACGTCGGCCAGGGCGTCCGCGGGCAGCGGAGCCGTGTCGGGCTCGACGCTGGTGAAGGACACCCGCCGCTGCCCGGAGTCCGTCGCAGTGACGATCTCGACGACGCCGACCGGGGTCTCGAACGCGATCGCGCCGTCGCCGTCGGCCTCCGCGATCGCTGCCGCCGCGGCGACGGTGGCGTGACCGCAGAACGGCACTTCGGCGAGCGGCGAGAAGTAGCGGATGGCCCGACGGCCGTCTTCGCCCGCGACCACGAACGCCGATTCGGCATAGCCGAGGTCTGCGGCAATGCCGAGCATCGCAGCATCCGTCAGTCCACCGGCGTCCAGCACGACACCGGCGGGATTCCCTCCTGCGGGTTCGGAGGAGAAGGCCGTCCATCGCTGGATGTCGATCGCGCTCATCCGGTCACGATAGGTCACGGCGGTGCGGCACGGTCGCCAGTCGTCGACCGATTCCTGCCGATCAGGGGCTGCGACGACGGCGCCGCGCGATGCCGATGCCGATCAGCACGAGCCCCACGACGAGCACGATCGGCCCGATCGTCGCCCACAGCATCGACCCGGTCATCGCCGATCCCTGCAGCACCCCGGCGCCCTGCAGCGTCCACACCAGCCCCACCGCGGCGAGGATCACGCCGGGCACGAGGAACGGCCACATTCGCTTCACGGCCCCGACCCTAGTCCGGCCGCGTGCCCTGCGACAGAGCCCCACTCAACGCCCGGCGCGCAGCCAGCCCACCACGTACGCCGGCGCGGTGTCGGCGGCCTCGAGGGCGATCGCGACGTGCGACCCGTCCATCCAGTAGAGCTCCGAGCCGGCGATGCGCGCGTGGGCGTACTCGGCGTTGGCGGGGGGTGCCATCCGGTCCGACCGCGCGTGCACGATCAGCGTCGGACACGTGATCCCCTCGAGCGCCGCCGGCACGAGCTCCGTGTAGTCATTCTTCATCCCCGCGCGACGCCGCTTCGCACCGAGCGATGCCCGGAGCGTCGCCTCCACCGTGTCGGTCCGTCCGGGAATCGCGGCGAGCTCCTTCGCCCGCGCCGACACGACGGCACGGCTCTCGGTGCCGGCGCCGCCCATGAGCGTGCCGAGCGTCTGCTTCGGCGCATGCCGCAGGAACCACAGCCGCATCTTGGCGGCCCAGTCCCAGGCGAGAAGGTTCGATGCCAGACGAGGAGGTCGGCCCGGGATGCAGATCGCATCGACCTCCACAAGCCTGCTCACCCGATCGGGGTGCCGTGCGGCGAGCTCATAACTCGCCGGCCCGCCGCCCGACGCGGCGAACACGATGATGCGGTCGATCCCGAGTGCGTCCAGCAGCGCCGCCAAGGCGTCGCCCTGCTCGGGGAAGCTGCGTCCCGTCGACAGCGGCGTTCCGAGATACCCGGGCCTGCTGGGTGCGATGACCCGGAACCCGCTCCGGCGCAGGAACTCCGCAGCGACGAGCCCCTGATCCCAGCCGCCGAGTGTGCCGTGCACTGCGAGGATCGGCTCACCGGTCCCCCGTTCGGCGTACTCGACGGGTCCCGCCGCCGTGGCGACGGTGCGCGGAGTCTCTGCCATGCACGCGAGGTAGTCCTCCCGCGTGGGCATCGGCGCGGTGGCCATAGTCCACTATCCCAACCGGCGGGCCGGCCGAACAGGGTGGCAGTATCGAAGCGTGGTCGACGGCGCGTGGGTCTCCCTGACGCAGCCCGCGAACGCCGACTGGCGCGAGCATCCCGCGGGCTTCCGGCGATGGGAGAGGTCCACCCGCCTCGGAGACGGACCCGACCTCTGGAACTGGGCGAGCACCGAAGTGCTGCGATGGGGCGTCAAGACACGGAGCGGCTTCACCGTCTCGCCGGCGGCGGCGGCCGCGGTCCGACCCGGCGACCGGCCGGTGATCACAGCGCACCCGTTCGGCCTGTCGGTGCGCGAGCCCGTCGAGGTCGTCGCCGTCGTCGACGACGAAGACCGCGTCGGCTTCGCCTACCGCACGCTCCCGGGTCACCCGGTCACCGGAGAAGCGGCCTTCATCGTGCACCGGCACGGCGGCTCGGCGATACTGACCATCCGCTCTCTCACGCGGCCCGGTCGCGGGCGCTGGCGCGCCCTGTACCCGGTGCTCCTCGTCGCGCAGGCCGTCGCCCGTCGTCGGTATCTCCGCGCGCTGCGCCTCCGCGCGCAGCGCTGACGCCGGGGACGAAAGCGCGCTACTCCCCGCCGAGCTCCCCCGGGTGCGTGAGTCGCCACGAGTCCGTCGGCGGAACGATGGTGCCCTCGATCTCGATCGGCACCGTCACCGTGTTCGGGCCCGCGGTCCACGTGATGCTCCCGACCTCTTCGCCGTCGGCGTAGGTCTTCGGCGTGGTCGTCGTCATCTCGACGGTGATCGGGGTGTCGGACCACGTGAAGATCGTCGCGTAGTCCGAGACGACGATCTGCGCCGACCCGCCCCATCTCGTCGTGATCGTGCCGACGGGCTGATCGCGCTTGGCGAGCGGCACCTCATGGAAGCCGGCACGGATGCTGTCGATCAGCGTCATCACGTCGTGATCGACGTTCGCGCGCGTGAAGCCGCCGAGAACCACGCCGGTCACGCTGAGCGGCTGCGCCGTTCCGACAGGGACGGATGCGGTGAACAGCAGGTTGTACGTGCCCTCGCCCAGGTTGCCCGTCTTCAGGCCCGTGATCCCGTTGCTGCCGAGGAGGTCGTTGGTGTTCTGCATCGCGCCGGGACCCGGCAGCGCCAGCGAGCGCGTCGCGGTGATGCTCGAGATCACGGGATTCGCGGCGGCGAGCTTGCCGAGCGCGATGAGGTCGGCCGGGGTGCTGGTGTTGCGCGCGTCGAGGCCGGTCGGCTCGACGATCGTCGTGCCGGTGAGACCGTTCGCGGCGAGCCAGCGCTGGGCGGCCCCCCGGAAGGCGCCCTGCGAGCCGAATGCCCACGTCGAGACGGCCTCCGCGTAGTTGCTCGCCGACGGGATGAGCATCGTCGCGAGCGCATCGTGCAGCGACATCGAGCTGCCCGTCGGCATCGCCGCGATGGTCGCGCCGCGCACGTAGTACTGGTCGTAGAGGTCGTGGTCGGCCTTGCTGAAGGTGATCGTCGGCCCGGGATCCGCGGCATCCGCCAGGGGATGACGATCGAGGATCACGAGCGCCGTGATGACCTTGGTGATGCTCGCGATCGACTGCGGCTCGCTCGACCCGCTCGTCGCCCAGATGCCGCTCGCCTCGGCCCCGAGGTACTCGTCGCCACCCGCGACGGCGATCGCCGAGGAGCCGGTGGAGGGAAGGGCGACCGCGGCAGCCGCCGGCACGGTCACGGGCGGCTTCTGCGACTCGACGTGCGGCGCACTCACCGGCGCCGTCAGCGCCCACCACACATAGCCGCTGGGAACGGCGAGCAGCACCACGAGCACGATCGCCGTGACGATCCAGCCGATGCGCCGCCGGCGGCGGCGTGCCTGGGGATCCACCCACCGCCGGCCGAGCGGCTCCTGCTCGTCGCTCAGCAGCTCGGTGAGGTCGTAGAACTCGTCGGTGGGCTGCTGCGGCGTGGAAATGGAAGGCTCCCCTCGAGATGCTGAGCCCCATCATGCATCATTTGAGACTCCCCGTCTCACTGATGTGTGAACAGGGAACGTGCGCCCTCACACCGGTGGTGCCGCCGAGGGCTGGGGAGCGAGCTCGTACCCGAACGTGTACAGCTCGATCCAGCGGCCGGGCTGCACCTCCTTCAGCCCTTCGCGCTCCGACAGCCGCTCGAAGCCGAGCTTCGCGTACAGCGCGTGCGCGCCGGTCATCTCGGGACCGCTGTTCATCACGACCCGGTGCGAGCCGCGCTCGCGTGCGAGGGCGATCACGTGACGCGTGAGCGCCTCCCCTATGCCCCGCCCGCGGGCGGCAGGAGCCACCGCGAGCTGCCGGAAGTCCGTCTCGCCGGGCTGCGCCATCTCGGCGAGCGGACGGTCAGGCTGCGCGACCCAGACGGTGCCGAGGATCTCGCCGCCGGCCTCGACCGCGACCCACACGTCTCCGCCGCGCACGCGGCTCGCGACGTCGCGCAGCGAGGCGACGTACTCGTCCGAGAGCGTGTCGTAGCTCGACAGGTAGGCGTCGGCGGTCACTTGGCCGGCGCGCTCATACTCTTCATCTCGGACGAGCCGAATCGTCCATTCGGATGAAACGGATGCTGCGTCCCCGGCGTCTACGCCAGGCTCGGCGCCCGAGTCCCACGCCTCGGCCAGCAGTTCGTACGAGCGCACCCGGCCCACAGGGTCGTGCGTGACCGTCGTGACGAGGAGCTCGTCCGCGCCGGTCACGCGCTGCAGCGTCTCGAGGCGCTCGACCACGGTCTCCGCCGATCCGACGAACTGCGTGTCGAGGCGGTCGCGGACGACTGCGAGCTCCTCGGCCGTCAGCGGGTCGGCAGCGGCCTCGTCGGGCGAGGGAAAGGGGACGGCGCCCTGGCCGGCGCGGATGCTGTGCACCCATCGACCGTAACCCGCGGCGAGACGGCGGGCCGCGGCATCCGTCTCCGCGACGACGGCGTCGACCGACACGATGACATACGGCTCGGCGATGCGGCCGGGGCGGAACGCGGCGCGGTACTCGGCGATCGCCTCCAGCACAAAGCCCGGTGCGACGTGGTAGTTCGCGCCGAACGGCAGACCGAGCTCCCCCGCGAGTCGGGCGCTCGGGCCGGCGGTGGAGCCGTGGATCCACACGGCGATGTCGGCGCCCTCGGCGGGTGTGACGTGGATCGGCACATCCTCGGGCGGGGAGAACGAGCCGTCGAGGAACGACAGGATGTCGGCGACGTCGTCGGCGAACCGGTCGGCGTCGGCGTCGGTGCGGCCGAGCAGCCGCGCCTGCACGACGAAGCGCTCCGCATCGAACCCGGCGAACGGGCGCGCGGCCGGGAGCAGCAGGCCGTCGACGACGCGGTCCTCCGGCGCGGCGGGCAATGCGGCTGCGCTGCGCGAACCCGAGCGCCCGATGCCGAGGTCGAAGCGGCCGGGGTGCAGCTGCGCCACGACGCCTGCGGCCTCGGCGACCTGCGCCGGCGAGTAGTTGCCGATGATCGTGGCGGCGGTGCCGATACGGATGCTGTGCGTCACCGCCGCGACGGATGCCAGAAGCACGTGCGGTGCGGCGCCGGCGATCCCGGGGTTGAAATGGTGCTCGGCCACCCAGTAGCGCCGGTAGCCGAGGCGCTCGGCCGCGCGCGCGAGCCCGATGCTGGCACGGAGGCCGTCGGCGGGGGTCTGCCCCGAGCCGAACGGCGACAGGTCGAGGACGGACAGCGGGACGCGGGACATGGGTGCTCCCAAGACGTGGTGCGGGTGTGGAGAACGAGGGCACAGAATCGGAGGTTCTCGGCGACACGCCGGGTGGCAGCATCCACCCCCCGCGTGTCGTCCGAGACCTCCGATTCTGCGCTCGCGAGGGGTCAGGACTTCGGGAGTCCGGCCGGGTTGACGACGCTCTCGTCGACGCGCTCCGACTCGAGGTCCCAGATCTTCAGGACCTCGTCGTACTGGCCGTTCTCGATGAGGTAGTTGAGGGCGATGGCCACCGGCTCGATGAGTCCGTTGCCCTTGGCGGTCGCGGCGGCGATGTTCGCGGTCAGCGGCCAACCCCCGGGCACGAGGCCGACGAGCTTGGTGTCACCGGTCTCGCGGGCGGCCCACGCCGACGTCGCGTTCGGTCCGAACGTCGCGTCGATGCGGCCCGACTGCAGCGCCAGCACGGTCGCGGCGTTGTCGTCGAAGTACTGCAGCTCGGCCGGCTCCTCGCCCGCGGCCTCGAGCTCCTCGTTCCACGCGAGCAGCACCTGCTCCTGGTTCGTGCCCGAACCGACCGCGATGGTGAGGCCCGAGATGTCGGCGGCCTCCTCGATCTTCTCGATGTCGCTGTCGCTCTTCACGTAGAAGCCGAGCAGGTCCTCGCGGTAGCTTGCGAAGTCGTAGAGCTCCTTGCGCTCCTCGGTCACGGTGACGTTCGACGTGATGAGGTCGTACTTGCCCGACTGGATGCCGAGGGGCCAGTCCGCCCATGCGACCACGACCGGGTTGTACTCGAGGCCGAGCGCGTCGGCGATCAGCGCGCCGATGTTCGGCTCGGTGCCGGCGGCCTCGGTCTCGCCCTCGGGGATGTAGCCGAGCGGCGGGACGTACGCGGAGTGCGCGACGGTGAGCTTGCCCGGCTCGACCGGCTGGAAGCCGCTCGCCTCGAGCGCCTCGACGGCCTCCGCGACGGGCTCGTCGAGACGCACCCACTGGATGTCGTCGGTCGCGACGTTCGCCGACTCCTCGGTCGCCGCGGGTGCGGCCGCCTCGGCGGGCTGGTTCTGGTTGACGCCCCAGACGACGCCGCCGACGATCGCGGCCACCGCGACGACGCCGACGCCGATCGCGATGCCCTGCTTCTTGCTCAGTGCCATGTGATTGCTTCCTTTTCTCGGGTGAGGACTCTGTGGAGAACTCGGATGGGTCAGGCCAGGACCTTCGCGAGGAAGTCCTGGACGCGGGGGTGCTGCGGGCGCACGAGGACCTCGGCGGGCGGGCCCTGCTCGATGACACGGCCGCCGTCGAGGAACACGACCCGGTCTGCGACCTCACGGGCGAACCCGACCTCGTGCGTGACGATGACGAGGGTCGTGCCGAGCTGCGCGAGGTCGCGGATGACGTCGAGCACCTCGCCGACGAGTTCCGGGTCGAGCGCGCTCGTCGGCTCGTCGAACAGGATGACCTTGGGCTTGAGGGCGAGGGCGCGCGCGATCGCCACGCGCTGCTGCTGGCCGCCCGACAGCTGCCGGGGGTAGTGCTCGGCCTTGTCGGCGAGCCCGACGCGATCGAGCAGGCCGAGCGCGAGCTCGCGGGCATCGTCCTTCGAGAGCCGGCCGAGGGCGATCGGCGCCTCGGTGACGTTCTCGAGCGCGGTCAGGTGCGGGAAGAGGTTGAAGTTCTGGAAGACGATGCCGATCTGCGTGCGGCGCTCGAGCACCTCGCGTTCGCGCAGTTCGTAGAGCCTGCCGCCGCGCAGCTCGTAGCCGATCAGCTGGCCGTCGACCGTGACCGATCCGCGGTCGACGCTCTCGAGGTGGTTGATGGTGCGCAGGAGCGTCGACTTGCCGGAACCGCTCGGCCCGAGGATCGCGACGACCTCCCCGGGCTCGACGGTGAGGTCGATGCCGCGCAGCACCTCGACGCCGCCATAGCTCTTGTGGACGTTGTGGATCTCGACGAGGCCCTTGGTCGGGGTTTCGGTGATGGTGGTGCTCATGTCAGCGCCCTCCGAACTTCGCGTCGTCACCGTTGCTGTGCTGTGCCGCAGTGGGCAGGGGCGCAGCATCCGCTCCCGCCAAAGGAGGAGGCGAAGAGTCGCTATCGCCGAGACGGGCCCACTGCACGGCGATCCAGTGGCGCGCCCGCTGGACGGGCGTGGGGGGCAGCACGCGCACGGTGCCGCGGGCGTAGTGCCGCTCGATGTAGTACTGCGCGATGCTCAGGATCGTGGTGATGATCGTGTACCAGACCACCGCGACGAGCAGCAGCGGGATCACCCGGCTGTTGCGGTTGTAGATGACCTGCACGGCGTAGAACACCTCGGGCAGCGCGATCACGAACACGACCGACGCGCCCTTCACGAGCCCGATGACCTCGTTGGTGGCGTTGGGGACGATCGAGCGCATCGCCTGCGGAAGGATGATGCGGGTCAGCCGGCGGCGGGGAGGGATGCCGAGTGCCGCGGCCGCCTCGAGCTGGCCCTGGTCGACCGACAGCAGGCCGCCGCGGATGATCTCGGCCGAGTACGCCGCCTGGTTGAGGCTGAGGCCCAGGATCGCGGCGGCGAAGGCGCTGATCAGCTGGACCGTCGGGAACTCGACGATCCAGAAGTCGGTCGTGAACGGGGTGCCGAGGCCGAGGGTCGGATACAGGTAGCCGAGGTTGTACCAGACGATGATCTGCACCACGAGCGGCACCGAGCGGAAGAACCAGATGAACAGCCACGCCGCCGAGTTCAGGAGGGGGGACTTCGCGAGACGGGCGAGCGCGAGCAGTGTGCCGAGGAAGAAGCCGATGGATGCCGACACCACCGTCAGCAGCAGCGTCAGGCCCACGCCCTGCAGTACCGGCTCCGACAGGAAGTAGTGCGCGAAGACGTCCCACTCGTAGTTCTCGTTCGTGACGAGCGACCACGCGAACTGCGCGACGACGAACAGCACGACGATGCCGATCGACCAGCGGAACCAGTGGCGGGTGTGGACCACGCGGAGGTCGCCGAGGTCGACGCGCGACGCCGCGGGCGTCGGCGGCGCGGCTTCTGCGGCGCCTGCCTGGCGCGGGAGGGTGTCGGTCATGAGGGGCTCCTCGGTCGGCGGCGCGGGGTCTGCGGGATGCGCCGGTAGGCCGAAGGTAGGGCGGACCTCGCCGTCCTGCCGAGCCGTGGCAGCCCCTGGCCGACACGGATCGTGACGGTGTGCAACGCGGCGTCACACTCCGGAATCGGGCGACGCACGCGGGGTCGGCATCGACGCGGAGACCTACCGTGGCTCGCATGTCCGACACCCCGTTCGCCGTCGCCCTCGAGCTGGACGCCGACGGCGCCCACCCCGCTGCCGGCGCCGCATCGCCCGGCGCCCTCTCGGCGCGTCGCCTGGCCTCCCGCGCCGCGAGCGCCGAGCGCCTCGGCTTCACCGCCGTCACCTTCGACGACGCTCCGCTGCCGGTCGGCGACCTCGCCCGCCTCGACGCGGTGCAGCGCGCCGCGTTCATCGCTCCCCTCACGTCGGCGATCGGTCTCGTGCCCGTCGCGCACACGACGTACAGCGAGCCGTTCCACGTGGCGACGCAGCTCGCGAGCCTGGACTGGGCGTCCCACGGTCGCGCGGGCTGGATCGCCGCGGCCTCCGGCACCGCCCGCGAAGCCGCCGCGTACGGCCGCGAGGCGCTGTCGGGCGACGAACTCCGCCGCGAGCGCGACGACGTCATCGAGGTCGCGCGTCGGCTCTGGGACTCGTGGGAGGACGACGCCGTCATCCAGGACGTCTCGACCGGCCGCTACCTCGACGCCGACCGCCTCCACTACGTCGACTTCGAGGGCGAGCGCTTCTCGGTGAAGGGCCCGCTCATCACGCCGCGCCCGCCGCAAGGGCAGCTGGTCGTGGTCGCGCCGGCGGGCACGACGGGTGCGGATGTCGCGCTGGTCTCGGGTGCCGATCCGGCGGAGATCGCGGATGCTGCCGCCCGCGCGCGTGCGGCGGGCGCGGCGCTCGTCTGGGCCGAGGTCGAAGTCGTGCTCGATGCCCGGGGCGTGTCCGCGGCCCGACGGCTGTCGGCACTGGGGCCGTGGCCGGAGGCCGGGCTGCTGCGCTACGCGGGTGGAGCGGACGGTCTGGTCGCGCTGGTCGCGGAGCTCGCAGCTGGGCCCACGCGCCCGGAGGCTCCGGGCGCCGCGCCAGCGGCGGCTGGAGGGGGCGTGGGGACCATCGACGGCGTCCGCCTGCGAGTCGCGGAACTCGATCTCGACCTCGAGGAGGTGGGTCGCGCGGTGCTTCCGGCGTTGCGGGAGCGGATCGGGTTCCGCTCGCCGCGCGCCGGGGAGACCTTGCGCGACGCGCTCGGACTCGACAGGCCCGTCAATCGCTATGCCGCTGTGAAGGAGTTCGCATGACCACGTCCCGTCGCATCCAGTTCGGAGTCTTCTTCCAGGGGGTCAACTTCGGAACCATCTGGTCGAGCGAGCGCAGCGGCTCGCAGTACGACTTCGAGTCGTTCCGCCGCATCGCGCAGACCGCCGAACGCGGGCTTTTCTCGGCGTTCTTCCTCGGCGAGGGCCTCCGGCTGCGTGAGCACTTCGGCCGCGTCCACGACCTCGACATCGCCGGCCGGCCGGACGCGCAGACGCAGCTCGCGGCGCTGGCCGCCGTCACCGAGCGCATCGGCCTCGTGGCGACGCAGAACACCACGTACAACGACCCCTATGACCTCGCGAAGCGCCTGAACTCGCTCGACCTGTTGAGCGACGGTCGCGCCGGCTGGAACATCGTCACGACCGACAACGCCTGGACCGGCGCGAACTTCCGTCGGGGCGGCTACCTCGAGCACGCCGACCGATACCGCCGGGCGGCGCAGTTCGTGGCCGCGGCGCAGCGACTGTGGGATGCCGGGGCCGACGGCGTCGGGACGCCCGTCAGGGTGGGCGATCAGCTGGTGTCGTTCGAAGGCCCCGCGCCGCTGCCGCCGAGCGCGCAGGGTCGGCCGGTGCTCTTCCAGGCCGGCGACTCCGACGAGGGCCGCGAGTTCGCCGCGGCGAGCGCGGACGTGATCTTCTCGGGGCATCCGGGCCTGGAGGACGCCGTGGCGTTCGCCGCCGACGTGCGGCGCCGGCTTCCGCGTCACGGGCGGAGCGAGGACGACCTCAAGTTCTTCCCCGGCGCGCAGTTCATCCTGGCCGCGACTGACGCCGAGGCCCGCGAGAAGGCCGATTGGGTGACGCGCGCGCAGGTGTCGCCGCAGACCGCGATCCGCTTCCTCGAGCCGGTCTGGGGCCGCGACCTCTCGGAGTTCGACGCCGATGGGCCGCTGCCCGACATCGACCCGGTCGTCGACGAGGTGGACGGGCAGCGCGGGTCGCTGTTCCAGGGCCGCCGCGCGGTCCAGACGGCGCGCGAGTGGCGCGAGAGCGCGGCCGCCGAGGGCCTCTCGATCCGCGAGTTCGTCATCAAGCGGTCGTCGCTGCGCACCTTCGTGGGCGGATACTCGACGATCGCGGACCGGGTGCAGCAGTACGTGGATGCAGGCGCCGTCGACGGTTTCAACGTCTCGCCGTATCTCGTGCCCGAGGGGCTCGACGACATCGTCGACGGGCTCATCCCCGAACTGCAGGAGCGCGGGATCTACCCGACCGACTACGTGGGCACGACGCTGCGTGAGAACCTCGGGCTGCCGGAGGTCGGCGAGCGGGCGGAGCTCGCGGCGTAGACCGTGTTGCGGCAGGCCGATCGCCGTAGGGTGGGCGTGTGTCGGTCCGGTCGGTCGTCAGAAGCGCCGTCGGCGCCGCGTTGCTCGTCAACGCCGTGCCGCACGGGGTGAGCGGTGTGCAGGGACGGCCGTTTCCCAGCCCGTTCGCCGATCCTCCGGGTGTCGGTCTGTCGCCGCCGCGGGTGAACGTCGCATGGAGTGCGGCCAACGTGCTCGCGGGGCTGCTGCTGCTGCGACGAGGCATCCGTTCGCGCGGCGAGGCCGTCGGCGCGGCTGTCGGCGGGGTCGCGATGGCTCTCACGATCTCGTACCACTTCGGCGACGTGCTCGCCGGAGGCCGCGGCCTTCGCGGCTTCTCGGTGCGGCGGTCGACAGGCGGTTCCGGACCACCTCGCGCGCTCGTGAAGGCCACGGAACCCCTCGCGAACGCCCTCGCCGGTCGCCGCTGGTTCCCGCTGTGGGCGGTGCTGCACCATCGTGGGCGCAAGAGCGGCAGGGCGTACGCGACGCCCGTCGCGATGGTGCCCACGGTGGACCCGGCGCTCGTGATGATCGGCCTGCCGTGGGGCCGGAACACGAACTGGGCGCGCAACGTCGTGGCGGCGGGATCGGCGGAGCTCACGTGGTCGGGCGCGACCCACTCCGTGTCGTCGCCGCAGATCGTCGACCCGGCGGAGGCGGCGGATCTCGCGAAGCCGCTGTTCCGCTCCATCGTGAAGCGGATGCCGGCGGCGATCGTGCTCCGGCGTCCGCCCGGGTCGGTTGCCTGACGTCGGCTTCAGGAGTCGCTCGCACCCCGGGGGATGTCGTAGGTATGTTCTAAGGTCGAAGCATGTTCATCGACCCGGCGCTGCCTGACCAGGTGCTTCCCGATGAACTCGATCTGGTGGTCGAAGCGGCCGACATGATGACCGTTTTCGCCGCGCAGCGGCTGGTGCGCATCGACGTGATGCGGCGCGATGCGCTGAGCGAGGCGACCCGCAACGGCCGGGTTCTCACCGAGGTCGTCGAACGCGGCGTGCGGCTGGAGCTCGCGGCGGCGCTGCGGATCACCGAACACGCGGCCGGTGACCTGCTCGGCTTCGCGGAAGCGCTGGTGCATTCCTACCCGGTGGTGCTGGCGTCGATGGAGCGGGCTCGCATCACGGAGCGGCACGCCGAGATCCTGATCGGCGCGGTGAACGAGCTCGAACCGGAGTTCCGCACGCGGGTGCTCGAGCCGGGCCTCGCGCTGGCCGAGGCGGAGCCGGTGGGCACGTTCCGCCGCAAGCTGCGCGCGCTCATCGACACCGTGCGTTCGGCGACGCTGACCGAGCGATACGAGCGCGCCGTCACCAAGCGGCGGATCGCCGTCGAGCCCGACGACGACGGGATGGGGTGGCTGCATCTCTACGCCCCCATGGTCGCGATCACCGCGGCGCAGTCACGGGCGACCGCGATGGCCAAGGTGATGAAGGCGGGCGACGGCGACACCCGCACCCTCGACCAGGCTCGCGCAGATGTCGTGCTCGACCTCCTCATCGACGGCGCTGTGGAGGCTCATCCCGAGCAGGCCCGCGGTGTGCGGGCGACGGTCTTCGTCACCGTCCCGGTGCTCGCTCTCCTCCACGAGTCCGACGACTCCCGCGCGGCCGCCGGCATCGACCCGCCGGTCGTCGAGGGGATCGGGCCGATCCCGCTGCCCGTGGCGCGCGAACTCGCGGGCTGCGCACCCGGGTGGACGCGTGTGCTCACCCACCCCGAGACCGGAATGGTGCTCTCGGTCGGCCGCGATCAGTACCGACCTCCGCCAGCGCTGGCGAAGCTCGTCAAGTGGCGGGCGGATCGATGCATGGGACCCGGGTGCGGGATGCCGGCCTCCCGGTGCGACATCGACCACAACGTCGACTGGGCGCTCGGCGGAAGGACAGAACTGACGAATCTGGGGCCGCTGTGCGAAGGTCACCACACAGTCCGACATCACACCGACTGGACGATCGAGCAGGTCGCCGGTTCGGGCGGTGCGATCCAGTGGACGTCGCCCTCGGGCCGCCGGTACCTCGTCGAGCCGGAGCGCACCGTGCCGGTGTTCCGGGCCATGGATCGCGGCGACGCTCCGTTCTGACCGTTAGCCTGCTGTCGATGAGTTTCGATGTGGAGACCTGCAGCGCGAACGCGGTGGCCTGGGCGCTCGGGCACGAGGGTTCGAACGAGTACGCGACGCGCTGCCTGGCGTTCGTCGAGGATGCGATCGAACGCTCGAACGACCTCGAGATGTTGGGGGGCGACGACGCAGCGGAGTCCGCCCGCCTGTACGGTGCGTCGACGAACACGGGGGCGCCGCCCGCCGACGCGTTGGTGTTCTACGAGAGCGTGGGCGAACTCTTCGGCGAGCGCCGGGATTGGGGCCACGTCGGCCTGAGCCTCGGTGACGGCCGCGTCGTGCACGCGTGGGATCGTGTGCGCGTCGACAAGTACCGCGCCCTCGAGGCCCTGACGCCGGCGCCCGGCTGGGAGTCGTTGCGCTGGGTCGGTTGGGTCCCGCTCAGCCGCGCGCTCGAGGGCGCCCGCCCGCGGACGTGGGACGAGGATCCCGCCGCGGCCGCCGCGAGGATGCAGGCCGAGCGCTTCGGCGGCTGACGGGCCTCAGCACGCGTCGGCTCGGTCCTTCACGCCGTGCGCAGGATCCGCTCTGTCACCCGTGCCGAGAAGTACAGCGCGTCCACCGGCACGCGCTCGTCGGCGGCGTGGAACTGCGCGAAGACATCGAAGTCGCGGGGCACGCGCAGCGGGACGAACCCGTAGCCGTGGATGCCGAGCTTCGCGAAGTGCTTGTTGTCGGTGCTGGCCGGCAGCAGGTACGGCACGACCACCCCGTCGGGGTCGTCGACCGAGATCGCGTCCTGGAGGACGCCGATGATCGGGGCGTCGACCGGCGCCTCGGTCGCCGACCACCATCGGCCTTCGCGGATGTCGATGTCGTCGCCCACGAGCTCGCGCAGACCCTCGCGCAGCGCGTCGTCCTGGCCGGGGAGGATGCGGATGTCGAGCCGCGCCGCGGCCTCCGCCGGGATGATGTTCGTCTTGTCGCCGGCGTCGAGCACGGTCGGGGTGGCGGTGTTGCGCGTCGTCGCGCCGACGAGTGACGAGACGAATCCGAGGCTCTCGAGGTCGTCGGCGAGCGACTCGTCGGTGAACGCGAGGCCCCGCGCCTGCCCGAACACGTCGAGGAAGCGCTGCAGCGCCGGTGTGCGCACCACAGGGAAGCGGTGCTCACCGACGGCGGCCACGGCCTGCGCGAGACGCACCACGCTGTTGTCGGCGGTGGGCCGCGAACCATGAGCGGCACGTCCACGCGCCCGCAGCGTCGACCAGGCGACGCCCTTCTCGCTCGTCGCCACGAGGTACGCACGACGGTCGTCGCCCGGCTCGTCGGCCAGCGGCACCGAGAATCCGCCGACCTCGCTGAGCGCCTCGGTGACGCCCGCGAACAGGTCGGGCCGGTTCTCGACGAGCCAGCCGGCACCCCACACACCGCCGCTCTCCTCGTCGGCGAGGAACGCGAACACCAGTTCGCGCCGCGGCACGATCCCCTCGCGGGCGAAGTGCCGCGCCACCGCGAGGATCGTTCCCGCGTAGTTCTTCATGTCCACGGCGCCACGGCCGTAGAGGTAGCCGTCCTCGATGTCGGCGCCGAACGGCGGGTGCGTCCAGTCCTTCTCCTGGACCGGCACGACGTCGAGATGCGCGTGCACGAGCAGGGCGCCGGCATCCGGATCGCTCCCGGCGAGGCGCGCGACGACGGATCCGCGACCCGGGCGCGACTCGACGAGCTCCGACGCGATGCCGACGTCGGCCAGACGCCCCTGCACCCATCGCGCCGCCCGGGTCTCGCCGTCGCCGATCGTCGCGGCGACACCGGTGTTCACGGTGTCGATGCGGATCAGGTCGCGCACGAACTGCAGCGCCTCGTCTTCCAGCAGCGTCGGCACGGGCATCCCCCTCGCTTCGGGCACGGCGGTCTCTCCGCCGCGGCCGAGGCTAACCCGACTCGACCCCGCGGCGCGCCGACCCGCGCCACGCGGAGTCACACCCTGACGCACCGCGACACACCTCACTCGATATGGTGAGCCCATGACGCGCACGCGGGGATGGGCGACAACCTGGACGTTGCTGCGACTCGCGATGGCGGGGGTGACGATCGCGGCGATCGTGGCGCAGCTGACGAAGTCCATCGGCACGGCGATCGAGCTCGGCCGCGACGTCACGACGACGATCGCGAACTTCTTCAGCTTCTTCACGATCCTCTCGAACGCCGCCGCCGCAGTCGTGCTGGCCTGGATCGCGCTCTGGTACCTCTTCAAGGGACGCCGACAGGATGCTGAGCCCCACGGTCTTGCGGTGGCGCTGGCGTGCGTGAGCACGTACATGATCATCACCGGCATCGTCTACAACACCCTGTTGCGCAACATCGAGCTGCCCCAGGGCAGTGCGCCGATCCCGTGGTCGAACGAGGTGCTGCACCTGATCGGCCCGATCTTCCTGCTGCTCGACGTCTTCCTCGGACCGCTCCGCCGAGCCCTCCCCTGGCGCAGCCTCTGGGCGGTGGTCGCGTTCCCGATCGTCTGGGTGATCTACACGATGATCCGCGGGCCCCTCGTCACCAACCCGGTGAGCGGCGATCCGTTCTGGTACCCGTATCCCTTCCTCAACCCGAACAACCCCGGCGGATGGCTCTCAGTGGTCTTCTACGTCATCGGGATCGCGGCCGCGATCGTCGCCGTCGGAGCCTTCGTCGTGTGGTGGGGACGACGCCGGGGCGTACTCGTCGGTGCGTCGGATGACGCCGGGGCGGCGGCATCCGTCCCCTCCTCCGTCGCGTCAGACTGACGCCCGACCAGCCGTTCACAGGGGCTGAATCGTGTCCCCCGAAAGGCGGACACGCCCGGATTTCCGGGGCTTTTGTCGAGGTTGTCCACCAAACGGTGGACACGTTGTAGGTTCCTGACAACGCCGGGGATCGGGCGCGCGTTTTCCACACGTTGCCGACACAAAGGTTTGATACACCCCCGTATCGACAGGAGTACATCTGTGCTCGGGGCAGCAAGCGACACGCACGACGCGTGATGTCGAAAGGGGTAGGACATGCACTGGGCATGGTTTCGAATCGCCGCGGCACTCACCGGGATCTCCGGGGTGATCGCTGGATTCATCGTCAACGTAGACCGCGCAGCGCGTCAGGGGCAGGGCCTCGGCGACGTGCTGGCGAACTACTTCAGCCTGTTCACGATCGTGTCGACGCTGCTCAGCATCGTCACACTGTTCGTGGCCGCATCATGGGCGATGCGGCACCCGGGCTCCGAGCGCGAGCCGTTCGGCATCGCGCTGGCCCTCGCGGCGGTCACGGGACCCGTGCTGCTGCTCGGGCTGGTCTACAACGCGCTGCTGCGCGGACTGCCGTCGGCCATCGCGCTCGGCGACTCCGCCGGGATCGCGATGCTCGACAAGTACGCGGCCGAGGTTCTGCACGTGGTCCTGCCGATCTACTTCGTGCTGGACCTGCTGCTGGCCCCGCGCCGGCGGGCGCTGCCCTGGTGGTCGCTCGCGGTGCTCGTCGGCTACCCGCTGGCATGGACGACGTACACGATGGTCCGCGGCGAGCGCGTCGCGAACCCCGACGGCACCACACCGTGGTGGTACCCGTACCCGTTCCTGGACCCGCACGGCGCAGGCGGCTACTCGTCGGCGTTCACCTACATCGGCGTGATCCTGGTCGGCTTCCTGGCGATCGGCTCGATCATCATCCTCATCGGCCGGTACCGCGAGAAGCGGTCCACACGCCACGGCGCCCCGGCCGCGCGCCACACGCTGCTGATCTGATCAGCGCCACGGGGGTGGCGGAGATGGGCGGGTGCGATGAAGCACCCGCCCATCGTCGTCAGACGCTCCGGCTCCGGCGACGCACGACCACCATCGCGAACACACCCGCGAGGATCGCCAGTGCACCGATCGCCCCGAGCCCCGCGAGTCGCGCGCCGTCCGTACCCGTCGCCGGCAGCGGGCTGTCGAACCGGTTGTCGATGGTGATGGATGCTGCGCCCTCACCGCCGACCGTCACGACGGCGCGGTTCGCACCATCGGGATCCGCCGGCGTGTACGTGACGGCATCGGCTCCGCCGTTCGAGGTCTCGCTCACTGCGCACTCGGCGCCGACGGGGAGGTCCTCGTAGACCACGGGCGCGGCCATCGTGAGTGCGCGCACGGCGCCGCCGGGCACGTCGATCGCGGAGCCGTTCCACGTGCACGATGCGGTCACGTCGAACGTGCTGTTCCGGTGCAGCGACGCGTCGCCGCCCGACACCGTCTTCACGACCTCAATCTGCCCGACGTCGAACGTGTTGGTCACCGTGACGTCCGTCTCGCCCTCGACGATCTCGATGGTCTCGACGGGCTCACCCTCGGCATCGGTGATCGTCGTCGCGTGCGCGCCGCCGGTGTCGGTCTCGGTGATCGTGCACTGCAGCCCGATGAGCAGCGGCTCGTAGGTGTGGGTGTAGTCGTTGTCCGCGCTCAGCACCTGCTCGGCGTCCGGGACCTCCACCGGCTCGCCGTCCTCGTCGACGCACGCGAGCACGACGGTGAACGGCCCGGCGCCCCACAGCTCGGCTCCCTCACCGTCGATCACCTTCGTCACGGTGAGCGACCCCGCGTCGAAGAAGTTGGTCGCGGTCACGGTCTCCGTCTCACCCGACTCGACCGTGAAGGGCGACTCGACGATCTCGACACGGGTGGCGCCGCCGTCCTCCGTCTCGCGCACCGTGCAGACCGCCTCCGCGGCGACGTCGTCGACCTGCGCCTGGTACCCGTTGCCCTCGTCGAGTGTGAGGAACCCGGCCCACACGATGCGGGGCGTGCCGCTGCCGGTGTCGAGCGTGCAGACCACCGCGAACTCGAAGGGCCCGGCGCCGAACTGATCGGCGGCGTCGCCCTCGCGCTCCTTCACGATGCGGAACGAGCCGGCGCCGAACGAGTTCGTCGCGAGGACCTCGACCTCGGTGTCCTCCTGGATGGTGACATCGATCGTCGTGCCCTCGACGGGCTCCTCGGAGTCGCCGTCGACCGTGACCTGCATCGTGGTGCCCTCGGCATCCAGGTCGCCGGTCTCCTCGATCGTGCACGTCGCGTTCACCGGGAGGCCACCGAGTGCCCACGACTCCGGCGGGGTGAGCTCCTGGATCATCGGCTGGTCCGGTCCGTAGCCGTCGGCGTACGCCGGCTGGCCGTTGAGCTCGCACGAGACCTCGAACGTGAACGGACCGTAGGGGATCGGATCCCCGTTGTTGTCCACAGCATCCGTGTCCACCGCCTTACGGATGCGCAGGTCGGCGACGTCGTAGATGTTCTCGACCGTCACCAGTCCGATCTCCTCGGTGTCGAGCGCGACGGTCGCCGTTCCGATGTCGGTCTGGGTCTGACCCCACTGACCCTCGGTCGCGGTGCACTCGGCGCCCAGGGGCAGGCCGTCGATCACGACGGGATCCGCGCCGGGCACGAGATCGACCTCCGGCAGCCCTTCGATCGGAACCCCGTCGATGGTGCAGGTCAGCTGCACCGGGAACGAGTCGGGGGCGAACTCGGAGGCCGGGCCCGACACGATCTTCTCGAGCGCGATCGAACCCGTCGGATACGAGACCCCGACCCGACGGCCCTCGGTCGCCGGCACCAGCACCGACGTCGAGCCGCTCAGCGCGGCGCCACCCGTGGAGATGGTGTTGTACGCAGTCGGCTGGTCGGCGGTGACGGCCGCGTTCGGCGTCGTGCGGGTCTTGAACTGCAGCGTGAGCGAGTCGCCCGGCTCGAACTTCTCCTCACCGGGGAAGTCCACCGTCACCTTCAGACTGCGGACGAGGGCCGGGTCGACGCTGCTGTCCAGATGCAGCCACGCCCCCGGCGCGCACGGAGTGCCGACGGGGTTCAGGTCGGCGGTGCACGGTGTCGACGACGTCGAATAGAAGAGGTCGATCACGGAGTTCGTCGGCGTGGTGTCGTCGACGATGAGCGCCGTGCCCCCGGCGAACGTCGGCTGCCACTGACTGCCGCGCGGGATCGTGACGATGAGGCCCTGGTCGCCCGGTGTCGGGAGGTTGTCGATCGAAACGAGCTTCGAGATCGGCAGCGTTCCGGCGTTGGTGACCTTCAGCCGCCACGTCTCGGTGTCGCCCGGCAGCGTCAGCGGCACACACGGGTACCGATAGAAGCCGTCGGCGTCCGCCGCGCCCTCGCACGTGAAGTTCGAGTCGTCGCTGCGCACGTCGGGGATGCCTGGAAGGTCAGGCGGGTTGTCGGCGCTCACGTACTTGACCGTGCTCAGGGCCGGCACAGCGAGGGGTCGCACCGTCGCGGTGTCGGCGCACAGTCCCGTCGCCGGATCGTAGCTCGGCACGCACTCGTCGAGAGGTTCGGCGACATCGATCGTCGCGGTGTTGGTCACCGAGTCGTTCGGTGTGAGCCCCGGTCGCAGCATCATGCGCAGCGTGATCGTGTAGGTCTGACCCGGCTCGAGCACCGACCCCTCCGGCATCGTGAAGACGATGCTCGTACCCAGATCCTGCACGTCGACGTCGTCGGGGTCCGTCGGCAGCGGATCCCCGTTCGGCGGGGTCGGTGCCGATCCGGACAGCGCGAACGACCACGGCGGCACGCTCGGGTCGCGGTCCGGGTTGAAGATCAGCTGCGGCTCACCGCCGGCGGTCAGCGGCAGCTCGTCGGTGAACACGACATCGGTCAGCGCCCGCTCGCCGGTATTGGTGTAGGCGAGCGTGAAGGGGATCTCGACGCCCGGCCGCACGTCGCCCGTGGGCGATTTCACGACATTGACGGATGCCTCGAGGTGCAGGTTCACGTACTCGGCCTCGGCCGTCTGCTCGTCGGTCAGACGCACACCCGGTGCGATGAAGGCCGACTGGCCGGCGACGGTGATCGTGTCGACGAAGATGCCCGCGTCCTGCTCGCCAGGCGCCGGGACCTGGTCGCTGCGCGTCGTCGGAGTGGGTTCCCCGGTGCGGAGATCCACCCGCCGCTCCACGAGGAAGGGCACATTGATGATGGGGTTGACCGGATTCAGCCAGCCGAGTTCGGCATCCGTCCAGAACTGGAAGCTCAGACCGTGCAGCGTGCTCGGCGCGTTCTCGAGGAAGGTCTTCGCCGCGTCGATCGAGAGGTCACCCAGACGCGGCATGCACGTCCATGCGCCGCCGACGTCACCGGCGATCACGTTCGCATCCGTGAAGTCGCCTCCGTCGAGGTAGCAGACCTGCACCTTCGCGACCGGGGGTGGCAGCTGCCACAGCGGGTCGGGCCCGACGAAGTCCATCGCGTTCCAGAACGTGGGGTCGTCGTCGGTCATGATGATCGTCTGGGCGCGAGCCGATCCGCCCGGCTGCCCGGTGAGCGTCACCGTGACGGGCGAGAAGTCGTCCTCCTTCTGCTGCGAGGGCGAGATCGTCTTGCCCGCGCTCACCGAGAAGGTCGGCTCCTCGATCGCGATGGCGGCTGCCGCGTCGTCGCACGCCCAGCGCGCGCCCTCGGGCGGCGGGCACGTCGTGAACGGATCGACATCCGCGACGACGCCCTGGGCGGTGTTCGTGATCGGAGAGTTGGCCGGCGAGACGCGATCGGTCGTGCCACGCCAGTACGGCCGAAGCCGGAGATCGTACTCGACGACGCCGGCGGCGTTCGACGCGATCCGGCCGGTGTAGGTGACCTGCACTGCCGACACCTCGCACGGAACGGTCTCGGGGGTGAGCGCGAGGGCCTCGTCGCGGGTGAGCTCGACGGGATCGCCCACGAAGCACGACAGCGTCACGACGGTCCCCGTCGCCCCCGAGGGCACATCGATGCGGGCGAAGTTGTTGAAGGTGAACGCTTCGAACGGGTTCGTCTGCGGGGGCGTAGGCGTGCCCGGCGCCCGATCGGTGATCTGCAGCATGTCGACCTTCGCGGGGGTCGTGTTGCGCGTCGTGACCGTGATGCGGCTGAGCGGGTACTGGCTCGCGGGGATACTCGGGTCGGTGGGCGCCGCGATGGGGCCGCCCTGCCAGTTCTTGTCGGTCGTCGTGGTGAGCGGGACGTCGACGATGATGACGTCGTCCTGGTCGTCCGCCGACAGCGGGCCTCCGCCGTCCGCCGGGAACCCGGTCGCGTTGGCGGTGTTGCGAACGACGCCGTTCGTCGTCAGGTTGTAGAGCTGATCGCCGAGAACGGGCGTGCCGTCGCTGCGACGCGTGTCGCGCACCTGCCACACCAGGGTCACGGGTCGGTCGTTCGAGAACGAGCGCGCGACGCCCGACCCCACCGGCGGCGCCGTCGGGTCACCGGCGGATGCGGCCGCCCGGTCGGGGCTCTCGATGAAGGTCAGCCGTACCGCGACCGTCGACGCGCGCTCCGCCGTCGTCAGGTTCATGCCCGGGAACTGGCCGATGCAGAGCGGATCGCAGGGGTTGTTCGCTGCGGTCACCCAGGCCGAGCCGTTGTAGAGCTGCACCGCCTGGATCGCGTCGTAGACGATCAGGGGATCGGTCGCGGGGGTGATCGGCTGGACGCGCGTCAGGTCGAACGCGTTGTACAGCGAATCGGTGATCGCGGTCGTCTCGGGTGACGCGACGTCCGTGATCTCGACGCGCTCGAGGTTGGAGTAGCCACCGGTCGACCACGTCAGGGTCGACGGGATGGTGTCGCCGGAGCGCGCGATGACCGACTTGATGCCACCCGAGCTCGAGGTTCCGAAGGACTTGTCGATGAGATCCGCGTTGCCGGGGTCGGTCGGGATGAGCTCGATCTCCGGGCAGTCGTCGAGGGGCAGCACCGCCTGGCCGTCGGGAACACTGGGGTTCGCGCTCGACGCGTCGGTCTGCGCGCAGTTCGGGACGAAGGTGCTCTCGTCGTCGCTGTAGGGCGGGCCCGGCTCGTAGCGCCCGTCCGCGCGCAGGGACGACGTGAAGTTGGGGGCGAAGTCCGTGCCCGGCGCGAACCCCCCGGCGTCGCCGGTGTAGTCGTAGACGAAGCGCACGCCGCCGGCGACGTCGCTGATGTCGGACGGCACCTGCTGAGAGTAGATCGTGGGCCCGTCGATAGGCCCGGCGAGGGTCTCCCACGTGCCGGTCGTCGTGTCGTAGTACTCGATCGTCAGCGTCGAGTCGGCGGGCACCGGGGTCTGCGTGATCGCCGTGAGGTCGAACGCGTTCCACCACGGGTCTCCCTCGACCGGGTCCTCCGGGTCCTGGATCACGACCTGCTGCGCGCGTCCGGTGGTGCCCGTGGGGTTGTCAGGAGGCGAGGGCCGCTCGGTCAGGCCGCCGTTCAGGGTGACGGTGACGACCTCACCCGGCACCGCCAGGATCGGCGACGGGCGGACCTGCTTCGAGATGTAGGGCTCGATGACCTCGTCGTAGATGTACAGGTCGTCGGTCGCATCCGCCGTGCCCGTGGCACCGTCGTTCGCGCCCTCGACCCCGACGACGTTGGGAACGGTCAGGGGAAGCCCGGTGAGGTCGGGGTCGGTGTCGACTGCGAACGGCACCTCGGTCTCGCCGCCGGGGATGATCTCGCCTGTGAAGACGAGCTGGAACGAGGTGACGTCTGCCGCATCCACGCCGTCCGGCAGCGCGGGCACGGTGTTGTTCGCGAACGGCACCGTCACAGTCGATCCGCCCTCGAGCGTATAGACGACTTCACCCGAGGTGGCCCCCGCCGGCCACTCCACCGGTCCGGTGAAGCCGCCGAAGGTGTACGCGGCGGGGAACGAGCCGGTCGCAGGCTCCGTGATCGTCAGCGTGTCGATCGGGATGGTCGAGGCGTTGCGACCGCCGATGGTCACGGTGGTCGACTCGCCGGCGATCACGAGGTCAGGGTCGAAGACCTTGCTCGCCGCGACGGTGACCTCGTTCTGACGCAAGGTGAACTCCGCCTCCGCCTCACCCGTCTCGGTCTCATCGCCCAGCCCGACCGTCGACAGCACGTCGTTCGGCACGGCGGTGCCGTCGGGCTCGGAGGCCGCAGCATCCGTCACCGTCAGGTTCAGCGCGACCGACCCCGTGGCCCCCGCGGGGATCGCGCCGTTGAAGGTCACACGCGTGCCCTTGACCTCGTCGGCGGTGACCCCGCCGGGAAGCGTGCCGCCGGGCGCCTCGACCCATGCGCCGCCGACGTACACCTCGTACGTCGTCAGCGCGGGGTCGGCGCCCGTCGGGGGCGTCACCGTGCCGAACCCCGCGAACGCGAGCGAGTCGAACGGGTTCGGCGAGGCGGCCGGGTCGACGGGATCCTGGATCGAGAGCGAATCGACTGTCGCGTTCGAGGTATTCGTGCCGCCGAGAGCGGCCGAGACGGCGGCACCGGGCGTCGCGATGGCTTCGGTCGGAGTGAACGTCTTCGTCGCGGTCGTGGCGAGCTCGAGAGGGATCACCGGAGTGACCGGCGCCTGGGCGTCCTGATCCTCGAAGTTGGTGCCCTCGATCGTGGCCTCGTTGATCACCGATGTGCCGCTGAAGTCGTACGAGGCGTCCGCCGGGAGCTGGGCGGTGATCTCGACGATGCCGGTCGTGTTGTCGAGGATGCCCACGGTTCCGTCGCCGAGCGGAGTCGTCCACGTCACGGTGACGGAGTTGCCGTCGATGACCGGCTCGGACGCGGTGTTGGCGCCGCCGCCGACAACGGCCTCCACCACGACGAACGGCGCCGGGACCACGTCGTTGAGCACGGCGCCGCGGCAGCCGAGGTCGGTGATCGCCGAGCAGCCGACCGTCAGCGTGTAGGTGAAGGTCTCGCCGGGGGCCACCTCGGCGACGGATGCGGTCTTGTCGAGCGTCGCGAGCGCGGTGATGTCGCCCTGCGCCGGATCCGGAAGGATCGGGGCCGCGACCGCGGCCGGCGCGACCAGAGTGGTGGCGACGATTGCGAGAGTCGCCACGGTGGCGGCGATCCTGGCTCGGGCTTTCGAGAACACGTGACCCCCCGGTCGCTGTCAGCTGCGTGGATCTCCTGGTCACACACCCAAACTCAGCGACCGAAGACATACCTCGCGGTCAGCCTAGCCAGGCGCTGCGAGATGACGCCACTGTTGCTGGTGATCCTGGAGTGAACGGTGGTCATCGAGGCGAGGCATCCGCACGCCGCTCAGTAAACTGGGGAGTTATGTCGAAGGTCCTCCAGTCCCTGCCCGTCGGCGAGCGCGTCGGCATCGCCTTCTCTGGGGGACTTGACACCTCCGTCGCCGTCGCGTGGATGCGCGACAAGGGCGCGATCCCCTGCACCTACACCGGCGACCTCGGTCAGCCCGACGAGGACGACATCGACGCGATCCCGAGCCGTGCGCTCGAGTACGGCGCCGAGGTCTCGCGCCTCGTGGACTGCAAGCCCGCACTCGTCGAGGAGGGCTTCGGCGCCCTCGCGTGCGGCGCGTTCCACATCCGCTCGGGTGGGCGCACCTACTTCAACACCACGCCGATCGGCCGCGCCGTCACCGGCACGCTGCTCGTCCGCGCGATGAAGGAGGACGGCGTCGACATCTGGGGCGACGGCTCCACCTACAAGGGCAACGACATCGAGCGGTTCTACCGCTACGGCCTGCTGGCGAACCCGGCCCTGCGCATCTACAAGCCCTGGCTCGACGCCGACTTCGTCACCGAGCTCGGCGGCCGCCAGGAGATGAGCGAGTGGCTCGTCGAGCACGGCTTCCCCTACCGCGACTCCGCCGAGAAGGCGTACTCGACCGACGCGAACATCTGGGGCGCGACGCACGAGGCGAAGACCCTCGAGCACCTGAACGTGTCGCTCGAGACGGTCGAGCCCATCATGGGCGTGCGCTTCTGGGACCCCTCGGTCGAGATCGAGACCGAGGACGTCACCGTCACGTTCGAGGCGGGCCGCCCCGTCGCCCTCAACGGCGTCGAGTTCGCCGACCCGGTCGCGCTCGTCTTCGAGGCGAACCGCATCGGCGGCCGCCACGGGCTCGGCATGAGCGACCAGATCGAGAACCGCATCATCGAGGCGAAGTCCCGCGGCATCTACGAGGCGCCGGGCATGGCGCTGCTGTTCACCGCGTACGAGCGCCTGGTCAACGGCATCCTGAACGAAGACACGCTCGCGACGTACCACGAGCAGGGCCGCCGCCTCGGTCGCCTCATGTACGAGGGCCGCTGGCTCGAGCCGCAGTCGCTCATGCTGCGCGAGTCGATCCAGAAGTGGGTCGGTTCGACGATCACCGGCTCGGTGACGCTGCGCCTGCGCCGCGGCGAGGACTACACGATCCTCGACACCACCGCCCCGCGCCTGTCGTACCACCCCGACAAGCTGTCGATGGAGCGCGTCGGCGACGCCGCGTTCGGTCCCACCGACCGCATCGGGCAGCTCACGATGCGCAACCTCGACATCGCCGACTCGCGCGTGCGCCTCGAGTACTACGCCTCGAAGGGCCTCATCGGCGGTGCGACGGGCGAGCTCGTCGGTCACCTCACGCAGGGTGAGGCCGGCGAGATCACCGAGCGCGCCGAGAACTACAGCGCCGCGCAGGAAGAGCTCGCAGAGGCGACGGATGCTGCGAACGAGGCGTCCGCGTTCGACCTGGGAACCGACTGAGTCATCGTGGATTAACTTGCACACCACTGTGCAAGTTATCTAACGTGGAGGCATGACCTCCCCGATCGATGCTGCGCGCCGTCCGCGGCGCGACGCCCTCGAGAACCGCGCGGGCATCCTCGCCGCGGCTCATGTCGCCCTCGCGCACGACCCCCGCGCGTCCGTCGACGCCATCGCCCGCCAGGCCGGCCTCTCGCGCCGGGCGCTGTACGGCCACTTCGACGACCGCGACGCCCTCGTGCGCGAACTGGTCGCCCAGGGCGCCGCGCGCTTCAACGCCGTCGCCGCCGCGATCGACGACGCCGACGCGCGGGTCGCACTCGCCCGTCTCGCCGCCGCCCTGTGGAACGAAGCCGCGCACGTGCAGGTGCTGGCGGCGATCGCCCTCGACGAAGCCCACCTCGAAGAGACGGCGACGGCCCTCGCACCGCTGCGCCGCACCGTCGTGCGCATCGTGCGCGACGGGCAGGATGCCGACGTGCTGCGCACCGACGTCGCCGCCCCGACGCTCGCGCGACTCGTCGAAGAGACCGCGCGCACCGTCATCACGCGCATCGACGCGTCGTCGCCCGCAGCCCGCGACCTCGCGGTGCGCGCCGTGCTGAGCATCGCCGGGCTGTCGTGGCGCCAGGCCGACGCACTGCTCCACGAGCACCCCGAGATCGTCGCGACGCCCGAGGCGGCGAGCGCGTGAAGGTCGTGCTCGACGCGGTCGGCAAGGGCCGCCGCGAGCACGCGCTGCCCGCGACGTCGGCCGTCTTCGAGTCCGGCGTCGCGACGCTCGTCGGCGCCGAGACCGAGCAGCGCCCGACGGTGCTCGGACTCATCGCGTCGGGCCGCATGCGCCCCGACACCGGCGGGGTGACGCTGGACGGCAAGACGGATGCCTCGGGCCTGCGTCGCCGGGTCGCCCTGGTGGATGCTCCCGAGGTGTCGGAGCCCGAGCCGAACGTCACGCTCGCCGGCGTGGCCGCCGAGGAGCTCATGTTCGCCGGGCGCCGGTCCGACCCCGTCGCGGTACGGCGCTGGCTCGATGAGCACGGCCTCGGGGACGAGGCATCCGTCCCCGTCTCGAACGTGGATCCCGCCGGCCGCGTGCGGGCGCTGTGCGAGCTGGCGGTGCTGCGCAAGGGCGTCGAGGCGATCGTGCTCGTCTCCCCCGACCGCCATGGTGGAGAGCCCGCCGCGTGGTGGAGCATCGCCTCGGACTTCGCCGCTCGCGGCTATGCCGTGCTCGTGATCGCGGGGCAGGCCTCGCAGGGGGTGGCGCGATCGTCGCTCGTTGAGCGAGACGAAACGCCCCGGCCCCTCGGACGACCCCGTGTTCGCAGGCTCACCGCGCCGACGAACGGGGGCCGGGCATGAAGGTCCCCCAGATGATCCTCGCCGAGCTCCGACGGCTCGCGTCGACCCGCATGTCGCTCATCGCGCTGATCGCCCTCATGGTCGTGCCGATCCTCTACGGCGGCCTGTACCTGTGGGCGAACCGCGACCCGTACGGCCAGCTCGACCAGGTGCCGGTGGCGCTCGTCGTCGCCGACACCGGCGCCGAGCTCAACGGCACCGACCGCAACCTCGGCGACGAGGTGGCGCAGGAGCTCATCGAGGACGGCACCTTCGACTGGCACCTCGCCACCGCCAAAGAGGCCGACGCCGGACTCGACGACGGCAGCTATGACTTCGCGATCGAGCTGCCCGCCGACTTCACGGCGGCCATCGCGTCGATCACGACCGGCGAGCCGCGGACGGCCGACATCGTGCTGCACACGAGCGACGCGAACAACTACCTCGCCTCGACGATCGGCACGCAGGCGGTCGAGCGCATCCAGGCGACGATCACCGAGAAGGTCGTGGCCGAGGCGGGGCTCACGATGCTCGACGCCCTCGACACCATCCGTGTCCAGTTGACGGATGCCGCCTCCGGCGCCTCGCAGCTGGTCGACGGTCTCGCGCTGGCCGGCGACGGCGCGTCGCAGCTCTCCTCCGGTGCCGGGCAGCTCGCGGACGGCACCGCTCAGCTCCGCGACGGCGCGGCCCAGCTCTCCGCCGGCGCAGCGCAGGTCGCGGATGGCGCGTCCCAGGTCGCCGGAGGTACCGCACAGCTCGACGCCATCGCCGACAGGATCGGCGCCGCATCCTCGTCCGCGATCTCTGCGCTGCCGGAGGTGCGCAACGACATCGCCGTGAAGCTCGGTGAAGCGGGCCTCGACCAGGCCCAGATCGACGACGTGCTCGCCACTCTCGACCCGGTCGGCGAGCGGCTGGATGCCGTCGACGACCGCGTGCAGGGAGCCGTCGCGCAGATCGACCGGCTGAACTCCGGCGCGCAGCAGGTCTCGGCGGGAGCAGCATCCGTCGCGGCAGGGTCGTCCACGCTCGCTTCGGGCACCGCGACGGCCGCCGACGGCGCCGCACAGCTGCGCGATGGCGCGACAACGCTCGACAGCGGGCTCACTCAGCTCGAAGACGGCGCGACGCAGTTGCGCGACGGGCTCTCCGAGGGCGCCGCCCAGCTGCCGTCGTACGACGCCGACACGCGCCACGCGCAGGCCGACACCCTCGCGGCCCCCGTCGAGGTCGAGCGCTCGTCGCTCACGCAGGCGCAGAACTACGGCGCCGGCCTCGCGCCGTTCTTCGCCGCCCTCGCGGGCTGGATCGGCATCTACGCGCTGTTCCTCATCGTCAAGCCGGTCTCGAAGCGCGCGGTGACGGCTCTGCACTCGCCGATCCGCATCACGCTGGCCGGGTGGGCCACTCCTGCCCTCCTGGGCGGCGTGCAGATGCTCGGTCTCTTCGGCGTGCTCTCGCTCGCGCTCGGCTTCTCGTTCGCACACCCGCTCGCGACCCTCGGCATCCTGCTGCTCGCCTCGGCGACGTACGCCGCGATCGTGCTCGCGCTCAACGTGTGGCTCGGCTCGGTGGGGCAGTTCCTCGGCCTCGTGCTCATGGTGCTGCAGCTCGTGACCGCCGGCGGAACGTTCCCGTGGCAGACGCTGCCTGCGCCGCTGGCGGCGCTGCACCACGTGCTGCCGATGGGCTACGTCGTCGACGCGATGCGCCAGGTCATGTACGGCGGCAGCGCCGACCGCGTCTGGCTCGACCTCGCCGTGCTGCTCGCGTGGCTCGTCGGCGCGGGCCTGATCGCCGCGATCGGCGTCACCCGCATGACCCACTTCCGCACCCTGCGCGACCTGCAGCCGAGCGTCATCGGATAGCGGGCACTCTCCGGAGACGGATGCCGCGGCCCGCGGCATCCGTCTCAGAAGTGCTTCTCAGCCGACGCCGCCGCCGTCGCAGGTGCCGTCGCCGATCTGCGACGCGTCCCCGTTGCCGGGGAACCACAGCACCTCGCCGTGACGCTCGTACCAGAAGGCCGGGATGATGTCCTCGTCATCCTGATGCTTCTCGTGGGCGCGTACGACGGCGAGCTTGTCGGTCTCGATGTAGACGTACGGATTCTTCGCACTGTGCGTCGCGTGACAGTACGCGACCTTGTGCGTGCCGTCAGCGGGCTTGGATGCGAATGCGGGTGCGGCGCTCCCGAGCGCGACGACCGCGGTGAGTGAGACGGCGGCTGCAAGGGCAGCCGCTCTGCGCGAGGCGCGCGTGTGCATGGGCATAGTGGATCTCCCCCAGTTGAGATCGGCCATTGACGGGAAGAGTCTGACAGCGCACAGCGCTCCCGACAAGAGGCCGGTCGTGCGGTGAAAACCCGACGCGATTCGGTGCGAGGCACGACACGTATTAGCATGCGGAATGGTGCCGTTGCGACCCGAACGCGCGTGACACCGAATGTCGCGGTGTCCGGCACCGCGGACCCCCCACCCCGCCCCGAAAGCCCTTTCAATGACGAAGCCCCAGCCCTCTCCGTACGCCGTCGACGACACCGTGCATCGCCGGTCCGCGGGGAGGACGATCGGCATCGTCCTGTTCAGCATCCTCGCGGCCGTCGTGGTGCTCGCGCTCATCGCGGTGGGCTTCGTCACGTACACGGCGCAGCGCTCGTTCCCGCAGCTGAGCGGCGAGGTGAAGGCCCCCGGCCTGGAGGCCGAGGTGACGGTGCAGCGCGACGTGCTCGGCATCCCGACGATCACCGCGGACTCGTCGCACGACCTGTTCTTCGCGCAGGGCTACGTGCACGCGCAGGACCGCTTCTGGGAGATGGACTTCCGCCGGCACGTCACGAGCGGGCGCCTCTCGGAGATGTTCGGCGCGTCGCAGCTCGGCACCGACAAGTTCCTGCGCACCCTCGGCTGGCACGACATCGCCGAGCAGGAGGTCGACGCGCTCGACGCCACCCAGCGCGCGTACTACGACGCGTACGCCGACGGCGTGAACGCGTACCTCGCCGATCACCAGGGCGCCGACGCGTCGTTCGAGTACGCCGTGCTGGGCCTGCAGAACTCCGACTACGAGATCGAACCCTGGACGCCAGCCGACTCGGTCGCGTGGCTCAAGGCGATGGCCTGGGACCTCCGCAGCAACATAGAGAGCGAGACCGAGCGCGCGGTCATGGCGCCGGACTTCACCGAGGCCGAGATCGACCAGCTGTACCCGGCGTACCCGTTCGACCGGAACCCGGTGATCGTGCCCAAGATCTCGACGGTGCCGGCGGTCGGCACGGCTCCCGACCTCCCCGAGGAGACCGACGCCTCCACCTCGTCGATCGAGTGGACCGAGGTCGGCAGCGTGATCGAAGCCGTCGGCGAACTCGTCGGCGACGCCGGAGAGGGCATCGGCTCGAACTCGTGGGTGGTGTCGGGCAGCGTCACCGACACCGGGATGCCGCTGCTCGCCAACGACCCGCACCTCGGCGCGACGCTCCCGAGCGTGTGGCACCAGATCCAACTGAAGTGCTCGACGGTCACCGAGGAGTGCCCCTTCGACGTCGCCGGATTCGGCTTCTCCGGGCTTCCCGGCGTCGTGATCGGCCACAACGAGCGCATCGCGTGGGGCTTCACCAACCTCACGACGGATGTGACCGACCTGTACCTCGAGAAGGTCGAGGGCGACTCGTACTGGTACGACGGCGCCCTCGTGCCGCTCGAGACGCGCACCGAGACGTTCAAGGTCGCGGGCTCCGAGGATGTCGAGCTCGAGGTGCGCTCCACGGTGAACGGGCCGATCGTCTCGGGACTCACCGACGACTTCACCTCGATCGCGGAAGCGCCGTACACCGGGACGGGCGGCACCGTCACCGAGGCACCGGCCGATGCCCCCGAGGGAGACTACGCGGTGAGCCTGCGCTGGACCGCGCTGCAGCCCGGGACCACGGCATCCGCCATCTTCGCCCTCAACACCGCGAAGGACTTCGACGACTTCCGCGGGGCCGCTGCCCTGTTCGACGTACCGGCGCAGAACCTCATCTACGCCGACGTCGACGGCAACATCGGCTACCAGACCCCGGGCAAGCTCCCGATCCGCGGCGCGGGCGACGGCTCGATGCCGCAGCCGGGGTGGGATTCGGCGTACGCGTGGCAGGGATATATTCCGTTCGAGGCACTTCCGGTCTCGTACAACCCCACCGAGGGCTACATCGTCACCGCGAACAACGCGATCGTCACGCAGGACTACACCTACCCGCTCACGCGGGACTGGGACTACGGCTGGCGCGCAGCTCGCATCACCGAGCTGATCGACCGCGCGATCGCCAAGGGACCGGTGACGGCGGACGACCTCAACGCGATCCAGGCCGACAACTATTCCTTCATCGGCATGCGCCTCACGGCGGCCTACGCCGACATCACCACGGGCGATGACGAGACCGATGCGGCGCTCGACCTGCTGCAGGAGTGGGACGCGCAGAACAGCGCCGACTCGGCGGCCGCCGCGTACGCCAACATGCTGTGGGACACGCTCGCCGGCAACGTGTTCGTCGACGGGCGCGAGAACGCGGCGCCGATGACCGGACAGGGCCGTCAGTTCCTCGTGATGGACGCCCTGCTCGACGACCAGACGTCGCCCTGGTGGGTCAACGACGAGCTCGGCGTGGACGGCATGACCGACATGCTGAAGCGCTCGGCGATCGACGCGTACGAGCGACTCGTCGACGCCCAGGGCGACAACCCCTCGCGGTGGAACTGGGGGAGCCTCCACGCCCTTCCGCTCGAGAACGGCAGCTTCGGCAAGTCCGGCATCGCGGCGATCGAGTGGCTCTTCAACCGCGGGCCGTTCCCGGTCGGCGGCGGCTCGTCCGTCGTGAACGCGACGGGGTGGGACCTGACCCAGAGCTTCTCGACCGTCACCGTGCCGTCCATGCGCATGATCGTCGACCTGTCGGACTTCGACGCCTCGCGCTGGAACCAGCTCACCGGCGAGAGCGGTCACGCCTTCCACACGAACTACATCGACCAGGTGGAGTCGTGGCAGAAGGCGGAGCTGACGCCCTGGGCGTTCACGCCCGAGGCGGTCGAGGCGGCCACGACCGACACCCTCGTGCTGAAGCCCTGAGGGTCAGGCCTCCCGCTCGATCACGTATCCGTCGTCGGCGAGCGCCTGCGCCATGAAGGCGGCGTACCACTGCGGCCACGCCTCGTCGTAGACCCCGCCGAGTTCTTCGCTCTCGAAGCGGCCGTGTGCCGCGGCCGTGCGGGTGAGGAGGTCCCTGAGCAGCGCTTCGGCGTCGGGGAGCGGCATCCGTGTCATCGTCGGCGTCCTCTCCCGCTCAGCGCCCGGGAGCGCGCGTGACGATCTGCTGGATCACCCAGCCGTTGCCGTCGGGGTCAGCGAACGAGGCGAACGTGCCGTAGCTGTCGGCGGACGGGTGCGGGCCGGCGACGCGGTTGTCGGTGCCGGCCCAGTGGAACACGCCGTCGGCGTCGTGCCAGAGGTCGCTGACCTCGGCGCCCCGCTCGACGAGCTCGGCCCGCGCCGCGGCGATGTCGGCGGTGATGAGGTGCAGCCCCTGGGTCGAGCCCGGCTCGGCCGTCGTGAGCTTGTCGCCGAAGATGATCGACGCCGCCGAACCCGGAGGGGTCACCTGCACCACGCGGAGCCCGCGCTCCGTGCGGAAGTCGGCGTCCAGACGGAAGCCGAGGCTCTCGTAGAAGGCCTTCGAACGGTCGACATCCGCGACGGGGATGACGACGACTTCGAGCTTCAGGTCCATGGGATTCTCCTTCGATCGGTGCGTTACCGGTTAGAACGGTGACTACCGTGCCAGACATTCCCGTTACCTGTCAAAATGGTGATGTGATCCACGCCTTCCCCTGCGGCACGCTCAGCCTCGACTTCGTCGGCACGCTGCGCGCGCGCCGCAACGACGACCCCACCGAGAAGCTCGCCGACCCGTCCGACCTCGATGCGTGGTTCGTCGAGTCCGGCCTCGTGCCCCGGGCCGAGGCATCCGTCCCCGAAGACCTGGGGGAAGCCATCGAGGTGCGCGAGGCGATCTACGCTCTGGTGTCGTCGCGCCTGCACGACGAGCCCCTCCCGGCCGAGGCCGTCGAGAGGCTGAACGCCGCCGCCGCGACCCCGCCGCTCACCGCCGCGCTCACCCCGGAGGGATGGCTTCGGTCCGGCACGCCGCGCCAGGCGCTCTCGCAGATCGCCCGCGAGGCCGTCGAGATCATCGGCGGCGAACAGGCCGCGCTGCTGCGGGAGTGCGCGCGACCGGAGTGCACGCAGGTGTACCTCGACCACTCGCGGGGTCATCGCCGCGAGTGGTGCTCGATGGCGACGTGCGGCAGCCGGATGAAGGCCAAGGCCTATCGCGAGCGGCAGAAGGCCGGCTCGGCCTGACGCGTCAGCCGCCCGAGGCGGGCGGTGTGCGCTTGGATTCGGCGAGCTCGTCCACGTACAGGCCGGTCTCGTCGATGGTGCCGTTGCGGTAGGCCTGGCGCCCCACCATGTGCGCCGAGAGCGGGGCGGTGGCGAGCTGGATCAGCACGACCGGCACGAGGAACGCCACGACCGGCCATGACCGCAGCGACAGCGCGATGGCGAGACAGATGAGGATGAGCCCGAGCACCTGCGGCTTGGTCGCGGCGTGCAGGCGGGTCGGCACGTCGCGGAACCGCAGCACGCCGATCGCGGCGGTCAGGCACAGCAGCGCGCCGATGAGGATCAGGATCACGGCGGCGAGGTCCAGCATGGCGTCCATCAGCGGTCCTGATCCCTTCTCGCGACGAACCGGGCGATCGAGATCGATCCGAACACGCCCACGGCGGCGATGATGAGCAGCACCGGAAGCGTGCGCGTGTGGTGGTTGATCGCCATCTCGGCGCCGAGCACGCACATCACCAGGGTGAGGAGCACATCGGATGCCACGGCCCGGTCGAGGATCGACGGGCCGATGACGATGCGCCACAGCGTGAGCAGCGCCGCGACCGCGAAGATCACGTAGATCGCGAGCAGCAGCACGTTCATCGGGAACCCCCTCGGGCCACGGTGCCATGCGGAGCGGCATCCCGCATCGCCTGGAGCTGCGCGTGCGAGCCGACCGCCCGCACGATGCGCTCCTCCCAGTGGTGCACGCTGGCGCGCTGCTTCGCGACGTCGGCGTCGCCGCGCACCCCGATGACGTGGAGGTAGAGGATGCGCCGATCTCGGTCGGTGTCGACGATGAGAGAGCCGGGGATGAGCGAGCATGTCACGCCGACGTGGGTCATGATGAGGTCGTCGTCGGTGACGAGCTGCGCGGCGATGATCGCGGTCCCCGGCTGCCGGCGGAAGTCGAGCACCTGCCAGGCGACCGTGAGCGAGCCGAGCACGACCGCCACAAGGAACTCCACGACGAACACCAGGCCCCACCAGAGGTTGACGCGGCCGGACAGCTCGACGGGCGGCAGACGGAAGATCCGTGTCACGACGAGGGCGGCGACGAGGCCCGTGAGGAACGCGAGCCAGGTGAACTGGCCCCACAGCAGCATCCACAAGGCGATGAGCCACACGAAGAACGGCAGCTGCCGCCACGCCGTCGTGAAAGCGCGACGGAGCCGGCTCTGGGGCAGGTCGGGGCTCACGGCGCCTTCTCCGTTCCCGCGGCGTCGTCTTCGAGCTGGGTCAGCGACACCGGCTGCAGCAGCGCCTCGCCGATGCGCGTGCAGACGTCGTACAGCGGACCGGCGAAGATCGTGAGCGCGACCGTGATGGCCACCATGCCGGAGGTCGCGGCGGTCATGATCTTCGGGATGACGCGACGCTCGGTCTCGATGCCGGCCGCGGGCGCCGAGCCCAGGTACGAGATGCGCGCCTCGGTCTCGGCCGAGTCCTCGTCCTCGCGCCAGAACGAGAGGTTCCACGCGCGCATCAGCGCGTAGAGGGTGAGGAGACTGGTGAGGATGCCGCCCACCATCAGCACCATCATGATCGGCGTGCCCACCTGCGCGGCGGCGTCGAACAGCGCGAACTTGCCGATGAAGCCGGAGAACGGGGGAAGTCCGCCCAAGTTGATCGCGGGGATGAAGTACAGCACCGCGATCACGGGGGCCGCCTTCATGAGGCCCTTGACCCGGAGGATCGACGTCGAGCCCGCGCGGCGCTCGACGAGGCCGACTGCGAGGAACAGGGTCGTCTGCACCACGATGTGGTGGACCATGTAGTAGATCGTCGCGCCGATCGCGGCGGGCGTCGCGATCGCGAGCCCGAAGATCATGTAGCCGATGTGGCTCACGAGTGTGAACGACAGGATTCGTTTCAGCTCGGCCTGCGCGACCGCGCCGAGCACACCCACGATCATCGTCGCCAGCGCCACCCACATCAGCAGCTGGTTCACGTCGTTGTCGAGGAACAGCTCGGTCTCGGTGCGGATGATCGCGTAGACGCCGACCTTGGTCAGGAGGCCCGCGAACACCGCGGTGACCGGAGCGGGCGCCGTCGGGTACGAGTCGGGCAGCCAGAACGACAGGGGGAAGACGGCCGCCTTGATGCTGAACGCGAGCAGCAGCATCAGGTGGAGGATCAGCTGCGTCTCCTGCGGCAGCTCGCCCATGCGCTCGGAGATCTGCACCATGTTCACGGTGCCCAGGGCGCCGTAGATCATGGCGATCGCGGCGAGGAAGAGGATCGACGACACCAGCGACACGACGATGTAGACGACGCCGGTGCGGATGCGCGACTCGGTCGAGCCGAGCGTGATGAGGACGTACGAGGCGACCAGCAGGATCTCGAAGCCGACGTAGAGGTTGAAGAGGTCGCCCGCGATGAACGCGTTGAAGATGCCCGCGCCCAGGATCAGGTACGAGGGATGGAAGATCGAGACCGGCGTGTCGTCGTCGCCGTCGGCAGCACCCTGACCGACCGAGAACAGGAGGACCGCGAGCAGGACGACGCTCGACACCACCACAAGGAGGGCCGCGAGCCGGTCTACGTACAGCACGATGCCGAACGGAATGGGCCAGCCGCCGACCGAGACCGCGATGGGCTTGTCGCCCACGTCGACCACGTAGAGCAGGATCGCGGCGATCACGAGCACGGCGGTGAGCGTGACGACCGACACGACGACCTGGGTCCTGCGGTGCCGGCCCGCGATGAGCGCGATGGCGGCGCCCAGCAGGGGCAGGGTGACGAGCAGCGGGACGAGGGCGGGCGCGATCTGGGTCATGCGTCGTCACCCCGATCCCGCGGATCCGGGGAGGGACGGTCCACCGGGGCGTCATCGCGGAGGCCGGCGAAGTCGCGCGCGCCGAGGATCGTGATCGGCGCGGTGTCGGTCCCGACGAAGTCGGTGGTCGCGTCGTCGTCGGCGTCCTCGATCTCGGTCTCCTCGTCCATCGTCTCCTCGACCTCGGCGGCGCGCTCGCGCACCTCGAGGTCGGCCTCGTCGTCCGCCACGGTGTCGGCCTGGCCGAGCTGCCACGACCGGTAGATCAGGGCGAGGAGGAACGCCGAGACGGCGAAGGTGATGACGATCGCGGTGAGCGTGAGGGCCTGCGGGAGCGGGTCCGACATGTCGTCGACGGATGCCGAGCCGAAGAACGGAGCGACCCCCGGGCGGCCCATCACGATGAGCAGCAGCAGGTTGGTCGCGTTCCCGAGCAGCAGGAATCCGATGAGCACGCGTGTGAGGCTGCGCTCGAGCATGGCGTAGACGCCGCACGCGAAGAGCACCGCCATCACGATGATGAGGACGAGGGAGACGTTCACGGCACCGTCACCTCCTGCTGCTCGCGCGCTTCCTGCGCCTGGCGGTCGACCTCGGCGCCGAGGCTGCGCAGCACGTCGAGCACGAGCCCGATGACCACGAGGTAGACGCCGATGTCGAACAGCGTCGAGGTGACGAACTCGACGTGGCCGAGCACCGGCACGTTCCACTCCCAGAAGTAGCTCGTGAGCGGCTGGTCTCCGAAGAACACCGGCACGATCGCACACGCGACGGCGATCGTCATGCCCGTGCCCAGCAGGCGTCCGGCGTCGGTCGGTGCGGCGGCGCCGAGCTCGTAGCGGCCGCCCGCGATGTAGCGCATGACGAGCGCCATGCCCGCGACGAGGCCGCCGGCGAAGCCGCCGCCGGGCAGGTTGTGACCCGCGAAGAGCAGGTACAGCGACACGATGATGATCGTGTGGAAGAGGATCCGCACGATCACCTCCAGCATGATGGAGCGATTCTCGGGCCGTACGCGCTGGCCGCCGACGAGCCACGCCATGCGGCCGCCGCCGGCGCCGCGCGGCTGGACGCCCTCGGCGGTCTCGACCAGCGGACGCCGCGTGCGGGTGGCGCCGGTGGGCAGCGACGAGATCGCGCGCGACAGCGTGTCGGCGCGGTGGGTGACGAAGACGAGGGACGCCACACCCGTCGCGGCGAGGATCAGCACCGACAGCTCGCCCATGGTGTCCCAGCCGCGCAGGTCGACGAGGGCGACGTTCACCACGTTCTTGCCGTGGCCCAGTTCGTACGCGAGGTCGGGGAAGGCGTCCGAGATCGGCTTCTCCACGCGGGCGCTGGTGGCCACGATCGCGACGAGCGCCATCGTGATGCCGACGGCCGCGCCCAGCACCGCGCGCGCGACCGGCCAGACCGAGGCATTGTGCTCGCCCAGGCGCGACGGGATCCGGCGCAGCACGAGTGCGAACGCCACGAGCGTCACCGTCTCGACGAGGATCTGGGTGAGCGCGAGATCGGGAGCGCCGCTCGTCGCGAAGAGCAGCACCATGCCGAGGCCGGTCACCGACACCAGCACGACTCCCGTGTACCGCTTGCGCGCGCGGATCGCGATGAGTCCGGCCGCGATCATGACGGGCGCCACGAGCAGCTGCGTGGGTGTCTGGTAGGCGTCGAGCTTCGCCTGCCAGTCCTCGCTCGCGAGCAGGGCGGTCGCCTCGGCCGCGACGAACACGACGAAGATCGTGCCGACGTAGACCGGCAGCGAACCACGCTGCGTGAGGCTCGTCGTGACGACCGACAGGCGCGCGATGACGCGCAGCGCACCGTTGTAGACCTCGGCCGCGGTGAACGGGAGCAGGCGCTTCGCGGGACGCCAGCTCCGCGTCGCCCAGAACACGACGACGCCGATCGCGATCGTCGCGAGCGAGATCCACAGCGCCGGCTCCAGGCCGTGCCAGAGAGCGAGGGGCGCGGGATAGTCGGGTGCCGGCACGCCGGGCGTCGAGACCGGGGCCTGGTCTGCATAGGGCGCGAACGCCTTGTCGAGCCACGGCGCGGCGACCCCGGCGATGACGGTGAGCCCCGAGAGCACGATCGGCGCCACGAGGAATCCGATCGGCGGGTCGGGCCATTCCGTGTCGGGCATGCGGTCGCCGTTCGCCGCGCGCTTCGTCGAGAACGCACCCCAGAGGAACCGGATGCCGTATCCCGCGGTCAGCACCGAGCCGAGGGCGATTCCGACCAGCGCCACGATCCCCCACACTGCGCCGCCGAGGGCCTCGTGCAGCAGCGCGGCGAGGGCGCCCTCCTTGGCCACGAAGCCGATGGTGGGGATGATGCCGATCATCGACGCGACGGCGATGATCGAGAACGTCGCCAGGACCGGCGCCTGCCGGCCGACGCCCGAGAGCTCCGTCAGGTCACGGGTGGACAGTTGCCGGTCGATGACGCCGACGACGAGGAACAGCGCCGACTTGAACAGGGCGTGGCTCAGCAGCAGCGCGAGACCTGCCAGCGCAGCATCCCGAGTCCCGTACCCGAGCACGACGGTCAGAAGGCCCAGCTGGCTCACGGTGCCGAAGGCGAGCACGCGCTTGAGGTCGGTCTCGCGCAGCGCCTGGAAGCCGCCGAGCAGCATCGTGAACACGCCCAGGGCGATCACGATCGGCCGCCACGGCGGGGCGATCGCGAAGACGGGCGCGAAGCGGGCGATGAGGTAGATGCCCGCCTTCACCATGGCCGCCGCGTGCAGGTAGGCGCTCACCGGGGTCGGCGCGGCCATGGCGCCGGGGAGCCAGAAGTGGAATGGGAAGATCGCCGACTTGCTGAGCGCGCCGACGAGGATCATCACGAGCGCGGCGTCGACGATCGCGCCCGACGGTGCCTCCGCGAGGATCGTCGAGATGCTCGACGTCCCGGCATCGACCACGAGCAGCACGACGCCGATCAGCATGACGAGTCCGCCGAGCGTCGTCACGAGAAGCGCCTGGAGCGCGGCACGACGGCTCGCCGCGCGCTTGTTGTAGTACCCGATGAGGAGGTACGACAGGACGCTCGTGACTTCCCAGAACATCACGAGGACGACGAGGTCGTCGGTGAGGACGAGTCCGTACATCGCCCCCGCGAACGCGAGCAGGACCGCCGCGAACTGCCCGAGGTTCTCCTTCTTGCCGCGGAAATACCAGCGGCAGTAGATCATCACGAGCGCCCCGACGCCGGTGACGACCAGCGTCATGAGCCACGACAGCGTGTCCATCCGCATCGAGAGGTCGATCCCGAGTGGAGGGATCCAGGCGTATGTCTCGAACGGAATGTCCCCGGCGAGCACCTGAGGGGTGAGCACGGCCGCGTAGACGAAGCCCGCGATGGGGAGGATCGCCGCGACGTAGAACGCGCGGGCGCCGATGCGCGCCACGAGCCACGGGAGGAGGATCGGGACGACCGCGAACGCGCCGAGAACGAGGAGCATTCGGGCCTCCTCGGGGTCGTCGGCAGGCGCAAGTCAGAGGAGGACGGCGCAAAGCCCAGGCGATCGGGGTGTCAGGAACCATCCTAACCGGCGCATCGCACCCGATCGCCCGAACGGCATACATCGCCCGCGTTCGAGGGCGTTTCCGCCGGTCTCAGGCGAGCGCGGGTGCGGGCCCCGTGGTGTTGCCCTCGCGGAAGGTGCAGGTGAACCGGATCGACGCCGCGGGGATGCCCTCCAGCATCGCGGCCACGGCAGCTCCCGCGGCGCGGCCCTTGTCGGTGGCGGGCTGCACGAGGGTGGTCAGCTCGTAGGGAGCGAGGCCGTCGACGACGATGCCGTCGAAGCCGGTGACGCTCACGTCCTCCGGCACGCGCAGCCCGGCCTCCTCCGCCGCACGGATCACTCCGGCGGCGAGCAGGTCGCTCTGCGCGATGACGGCGGTCGGCCGCCGGTCGGGGTCGGCGAAGATCTCGCGGCCTGCCGCGAATCCCTCATCGATGAAGCTGCCGGCGGCCGCGTAGGCGGTCGCGTCGGGGAACACGTCGAGGGCGCCGGCGAGCCGCTCGCGGGTGACGTCGACGGTCACCGCGGTGTCGTCGTGCAGCCAGCCGCGCTGCCAGTCCACGCGGGCCGGCAGGGTCACGATGGCGATCTCGCGGTGCCCGAGCGCGCGCAGGTGGCTCGCGGCCTGGCGCTGGGCCTCACGATTGTCGAGGCCGATGCGCGGCACGTCGTCGCCAGCATCCCCCTCGATGACGACAACCGGGATGCCGCGTGCCTTGACGGTCTCGAGCGACTCGCGCAGCAGGCCGCTGCAGCCGATGAGCACGGCGGCGTCGAGCGGCGCGGTCGTGAGCGACGGGCCGCTCCCGGTGGGCTCGTGGTCGCGCAGGAGCAGCAGCCCCGCGCCGAGCGGGGTGACGGCGTCGGCGAGGCCGTCCATCATGAGCGTCTTCACGGGGTCGAGGAACGCGGTGCCCAGGTGCTCCTCGAACACCACGCCGACGATCCCCGAGCGCCCGCGGCGCAGCGAGGCGGCGCGCGGGTCGGGGCCGGTGTAGCCGAGGGCGGAGGCCGCGTCGAGCACGCGGCGGCGGGTCGCGTCCGACACCGGGGTCTTGCCGCTGAACACCACCGAGGCGGTCGACGGCGAGACGCCTGCCTCGCGGGCGACGTCCGAGATCGTGGCGCGGCGGATGCCGGTGTCCTGACGGCTCATGCTGTCACGATCGTAGCCCGTCGGGGACCCGTGATGTCGAATCGATTCGGCTTGTCTCGAATCGATTCGGTAGCATGTACGGATGGACACCGCGCTCACCCGTCGGCAGCTGGTCGCCTGGCGCACCGCGATCTTCACGATCTTCCTCATCATGGGAGTCGGCTTCGCGTCGTGGGCGTCGCGGCTGCCGGCGGTCAAGAACGACCTGGGCATCAACGACCTCCAGGTGGGCGTCCTGCTGTTCGTCTCGGGTGTCACGTCGATCTTGGGCCTCTCCCTGGCCAACGTGATCGTGGCACGGTGGGGGGCGCGGCGCGGAATGTTCGCGACGATCATCACCTTCGCGCTCGGCGTCGTGGTGGCGGGCGTGGGCGTGGAGTTCGTGCAGTCCTACGTCGTCGCCGCCATCGGTCTCGGGCTCATGGGCCTCGGGATGAGTGCGACCGACGTCATGATGAACGTCGAGGCGGCTGCGGTGGAGCAGGCATTCGAGCGCACGCTCATGCCGCTGTTCCACGCCTTCTTCAGCCTCGGCACCGTCGCGGGCGCCGGACTGGGCGTGGCGATGGCAGCCCTGGGCATCGGCGTCGGCTGGCACCTCGGCGCCGCCGGCGTGCTCGTCGCTGTGGCGGGTCTGCTGTCGCTGCGCGCCGTCCCCGTGCGCGAGAGCGTGCACGACGATCCCGCGACGAGCGTCACGCGCCGCGAGCGCTTCGCCGAGATCGCGGCGGTCTGGCGCGACCCTCGCACCTACGCGATCGGCGCGATCATGCTCGGCATGGCGTTCGCCGAGGGCAGCGCCAACGACTGGCTCTCGATCGCGATGGTCGACGGCCACGACCAGACCGAGGCGGTCGGTGCCATCGCACTGACGGTGTTCTCGGTCGCGATGACGACGTTCCGCATCCTCGGCGGCCCGCTCGTAGACCGGATCGGCCGCGTCTGGTCGCTGCGCATCCTGTCGATCGCGGCGGACGTGGGCCTGGTCATGTTCATCCTCGCGCCCAACCTGCCGATCGCCTTCATCGGCATCGCGCTGTGGGGTGCGGGCGCATCACTCGGCTTCCCGCTCGGCATGTCCGCGGCGGCGGACGACCCGAAGAAGGCTGCCGCGTCGGTCTCGGCCGCTGCGACCATCGGCTACCTGGCGTTCCTGTGCGGCCCGCCGATCCTCGGCTGGATCAGCCACGAGATCGGCATCCTGCCGACCCTGTGGATCATCGTCGCCCTCATCGCGATGTCGGGGCTCGCCTCCGGCGCCGCGAAGCCGATCGCCGGCTCGAAGGTCGGCGCGGGCCACGCCCACCACTGACACGCCGAAGTCGGAGGTCACGCCTCGCCGGCGGCGATCGCGACAGCGTGCGATCGACTGCGGGCCCCGAGCTTGGCCAGCACGCTGGAGACGTGGGTCTTGACCGTCGCCAGCGAGATCCCGAGCTCGTCCGAGATCTGCCGGTTGGACCGGCCGGTGCGCATCCCCTCGAGCACCTCGCGCTCGCGCTCCGTGAGCAGGTCGAGCTCGCCGGCCTCCCGCGTCACATGCGGCGAGCGCGGGATCAGCGCCAGAGCGCGGCGGGTGACACGAGGATCGAGCATCCCCTCCCCGGCCGCCACCCGACGGACGGCTTCGACGAGGGTCGCGGCATCCGTCGTCTTCAGAAGGAAGCCGGCCGCCCCGGCGCGCAGGGCGCCCTCGACCAGCTCGTCCTCATCGAAGCTGGTCAGCACGAGGACCTGAGCCGATCCGGCCGCGACGATCTCGCGCGTCGCGGTCACCCCGTCGGTGCCCGGCATCCGCAGGTCCATGAGGACGACGTCCGGGCGAAGCGCGGCGGCGTTGCGCACGGCGACCGCGCCGTCGGCGGCCTCGCCGATCACCTCGAGCCCGTGGCTCTCCAGCATCAGCCGCAACGCCTCACGGATCGCGCCGTGGTCGTCGGCGAGCAGTACCCGCGGCGCAGCCCCGCTCACGCGTGAACTCCCGCCGGGATCGTGGCTCGTACCGACCACCCGGCATCCGACGGACCGGCCTCCATCGCGCCGCCGAGCGCCCGCGCACGCTCCTGCAGCAACTCGAGCCCCCAGCCGGTGCCCGGCATCGGCACGCCGGTCGCGGGGCGTCCGCCGCGCGATTCGATGCGAACGCGCACCTCACCGTGTTGCGATTCCAGGACCACGTCGACCGCCGCCCCCGCGGCGTGGCGCAGGCAGTTGGCGAGGGACTCCTGCACGATCCGCGCGACTGCGAGCTCTACGGACGAGGGGATGTCGCCGGGAAGCGTGTCGTCGAGCGTCACCGTCAGCCCCTGCCGTCGGGCGTCGTCCACGAGCTCCGGGATGGCGCCGCGGTGCGGCGACACCACCGCCGCGTCGCCGGTACGCAGCACCGCGATCATGGCGCGCAGCGCCTGGTGGGCCTCGAGGCTGGAATCGCGCACCGCGACGAGCGCCGCGCGGTCGGCGCCGGTTGCGGGATCCGTCGACAGCGCGGCCTCGGCCCGGATCGCGATCGCCGCGACATGGCCCGCCACGAGGTCGTGCAGCTCGCGCGCCATCTGCTCCCGCTCGCGGCGCATCGCCGCATCGCGATCCCGTGCCGCCAGTCGTTCGGCATCCTCGGCTCGCCCTTGATGCAGCGCCACCAGCTCGTGCGCCTGCGCCACCGATGTCGCGTACCAGTAGTCCATGCCCGCGAGGGCGCCCAGCTGCAGGGCGACGACGACCGCGACGCGCACGTCGTCGGCGGCGGCGAGGGCGACGACGCCGATCCCGGCGACGGCGATCACGATGCCGAGGAGGATGCGGCGCCGGCCGGAGGCCGAGGCGGCGCGCGTCGCGGCGTACAGCAGGTCGAGCACCACGACGAGCGTGACCACGCCGCCGACGGTCATCAGATCGATCGCGAACAGCACCAGGGCGACACCGAGCAGGGCCAGCGGAGCGCGCGCACGGAACGGCACCAGGGCGCACGCGGGCAACGCGGTGGCCAGCGACCACCACGGCGACACCTCGGCGGGCAGCACCGAGAAGACCGTCCACAGCCCGACGATCCCGAGCGCCGCCAGCACGATCGCGAGAACAGCCATCCCGGCCGCATCGGCGATCGATCGATGCTCGCGCACCCATTCGACGACGGATGCTGCGACCCGCCGCTCCGATCCGTTCACGCCTTCATGCAATCACGGGCGCCGGGGCGAGGCATCCGTCCAAAGGAGGAGGCCGACGGAGAACGACTCGTCCCTCCGCCCGATCCGCGCACGCCGGCACGGCGCGAGGCTGGCGTCATGGAACTGCTCGCCGACGCCCCGCTCGCCCTCACGCTCGGCGTCCTCGCCCTCCTGGACGGACTGAGCGTCGGAACACTGCTCGTGCCGATCTTCCTGCTGCTCGCCCCCGGACGGACCCCGGTCGGACGTGTGCTGCTCTATCTCGGCACCATCGCGACCTTCTACCTCGCCGTCGGCATCCTCTTCATGCTCGGTCTGGTGAATCTGGTCGACGTGGCGCAGGGCTTCCTGTCGTCGCCGGCGGGTCAGATCGTCCGCCTCGTGGCCGGTGCGGCCCTGCTGCTCGTCGCATTCCTGGTCGGGAGAGGCTCGGCGCGCGCGCCCGGGTCAGGGGCTACAGGCGAACCGGTGCGGGTCTCACCGGTGACCGGACTGCCGGTCGGCGTGACCGCGCCCGCCACCGTGGCCGCGGCGCCGTCGGAGACCGCTCGGTCGGAGCCGTCCGCGCGTCTGGTGCGCTGGCGCGATCGCCTGCTCGCGCCCGAGGCCTCCCGGGGCGCGGTGATGGCCGTCGCGGTCGGCGCGGGAGTGGTCGAGGTGGCCACGATGCTGCCCTACCTGGTGGCGATGGGCATGCTGGCCGAGGCGCCACTCGGGATGCCCGTGCGGATCGCCGCGCTGGCGGGGTACTGCGCCGTCATGATCCTTCCCGCCGTCGTGCTCCTGGTGCTGCGCGTCGTGGCGGCGCCGGTCGTCGAGCGGCCGCTCGGTCGCCTCGCGGCATGGATGGAGCGCACGGGGCGCGAGAACACCGCGTGGATCCTCGGCATCGTCGGTTTCCTCGTGGCCCGAGGAGCCGCCACCGAGCTGGGTCTCTTCGACAGGCTGGGTGCGCTGCTCGGCTGATCTCCGAGTCGGCCGCCGCGTGCCCGTCCGTCAGAGCCGGTCGGCCACCGTCGCCGCCACCGTGAGCCACGCGTCGCGGGTCTCGGGCGACAGCGCGTCGAAGTCGATCGGGCCGCCGTCGACGAGCGACGGATCGAACGGCGCGTTCACGACCGCCGACGTCACCTGCTCGAAGTGCTGCGACAGGCGGGACTCGAGCTTGCGGTCCGGGCGCGAGGACGGGGCCGTGAGCACGGTGACCGCCTCGTCGATCTTCCTGCCGAAGCCCTTCTCGCGCAGGCCGTCCAGCAGCCACGCGGCGCTGGCCGCGGTGTCCTCGCGCACGGTCGAGACGATCACGAGCTGGTCCGCGGCGGCGACGGCCGCGACCCAGTTCGAGGCGCGCATGTTGTTGCCGGTGTCGACGATCATCAGGCGGTAGTAGCGGCGCAGCAGGGCATGCAGCCGGTCGAACGCCGCCGCGTCGATCGTCGACGAGGCCGCGGCATCCTCGTCCGAGGCGAGCACGTCGAAGCGGGCGTCGACCTGCGTGCGGACGTAGTGGTCGAGCGCCGCGAGGCTGGACCCGCGGAAGTTCGAGGCCTCGTCGAGGTCCTCGAGGAGGTCGACGGCGGTGCGGTGGTGCGGCGCGTGCTGCGCGCGCCAGCCGAGCGTGCCGCGGGTCTCGTTGTTGTCCCATGCGAGCGTCGCTCCGCCGCGCAGCGTGCCGAAGGTCGCCGCCAGCAGCAGGGTGCTCGTCGTCTTGTGCGCCCCGCCCTTGGGGTTGAGCACGACGATCGTGCGGGGGGCGTCGAGTCGGCGCTGCACGCGCTTCTCGCGGTCGAGGCGCGAGCTCTCGACACGGCCCGGCGCCGGCGAGATCAGGCCGCCGGTCGCGCGCCGCACGGCACCCTGCCAGCCCGTGGTCGCCCGGGGGCGGCCTCCGCCGCCGCGCGAGTCGAGCAGATCCTGCACGGTCGGCCGCGCGATCTCCTCCGCGACCGGCGCGAGCGACGGCACGGCAGGCACCGGCGTCGGCGCCGTGACCGGAAGCGCCGCCACCGGGGCGGCAGCGGGCACCGGGGCGGGCGCGGGCGCGGGCGCGGCCTCGACGGCCGCTTCCTCCAGCGCCTCGTCGTACGAGCCGTCCGGGTGGACCACGAGCGGCCAGCGCGACGAGCCCTCGACGAGGGTCGCGTGCGCCGGTTCGCCGGCGGATGCCGCGAGCTGACGGATCTCCTCGACCACACGGTCGCGCAGCGCGAGGCTGTCGGGGGCGACGACTTCGGCCACGTCGCTGCCGACGTGGAGCTCGGCGACGGTACTGGACAGGATGTGGACGGTCGCGTCGGGCAGACGTGAGTTCATCGGTTCTTCTCCGGACGAAAGGGGTGGCGTGGGTGGCCGGGGTCTCAGGGCCGCGCGGCGAGGCGCAGGCAACGAGGGCAAAGGCTATCCGACGAGCCTGCGGGCAAGCTGACGCGGGCGGCTAGGCTCTTCGGGTGCGTCTTGTCATCGCCCGCTGCTCCGTCGACTACACCGGGCGGCTCAACGCCCACCTCCCCCTCGCCACGCGCCTGCTGGTGCACAAGGGCGACGGCTCGCTGCTGGTGCACTCCGACGGCGGCTCGTACAAGCCGCTCAACTGGATGAGCCCGCCGTGCCGGCTGGACGTCGAGGTGCCCGACGAGGAGTCAGCGTCCGCCGGCGTGCTCGAGCACTGGCGCGTGACGCACGCGAAGACCGGTGACGCGCTGCTCGTGCGCATCTACGAGGTCATCCACGACTCGTCGCACGAGCTCGGCATCGACCCGGGCCTTCAGAAGGACGGCGTCGAGGCCGACCTGCAGCGCCTCCTGGCCGAGCAGGTCGACGTCATCGGCGAGAACCTGACGCTCGTGCGTCGCGAGTTCCCGACCGCGATCGGCCCGGTGGACCTCCTGCTGCGCGACCCCGAAGGCGGCACGATCGCCGTCGAGGTCAAGCGCCGCGGGGACATCGACGGCGTCGAGCAGCTCACGCGCTACCTCGAGCTGCTGGGCCGCGACCCGCACCTCGCCCCGGTCACCGGCGTCTTCGCCGCCCAGGAGATCAAACCGCAGGCCAAGGTGCTGGCCGCGGACCGCGGCATCCGTTGCGTCACCCTCGACTACGAGGGCATGAAGGGCATCGAGTCCGGCGCCCCCCGCCTGTTCTAGCTCTCCCCTGCCCCCCTCCTCGTCCGCGTTGGGGCGACGCCGCCTCCTCCCCTCGCGCGATTTTGGCGACTCGCCACAAAGGGGCGGCTCGCGAACACGATCTCGGCGAGTCGTCGAAACTGTCCCTCTCGCGCGGATTCGGCGACTCGCCACAAAGGGCCGCGCCGAACGTCTGCTTTCGGCGAGTCGCCAAAAGGCTGGTCGCTCGCGACGGCAGGTGCGGGCGGGGGACTTGTGTCATGTCTTGGGGACAGTACATACTGTCGCGGAGACAGTTCTTTACCCGAACGGATGCTGCAGCAATGACGCTCGACGACTTCCGGCGTGAGATCGCCGAACCTGCCATCGAATTCCGCCCCGAGCTGCGCTGGTGGCTCGCTGAGGGCCTGCACAGCGACGCGACGCTGCGCCGCGAGATCGACGACGCGCACCGCCTCGGCTTCGGCGGCATGGAGTTCCTCGCCATGGACGAGGGCGCGATCGACCACGCACGGTACGGCTGGGGCTCCGAGGAGTGGGTGCACGATTCGCAGGTCGTGGTCGAGGAGACCACCCGCCGCGGCATGTCGGTGAGCTTCACGTCGGGCACCAACTGGTCCAACGCCAACCTCCCGACGATCACGCCCGACGACCGCGCCGCCGCGCAGGAGCTCGACGTGGCGTCCGAGACGCTCGCCCCCGGCGAGCGCCGCTCCGGCCCGCTCCCCCGGATCGACCTCGCGGCACCCGCCGCCGCCCGCCACCTTCCCGGTGAGCGCGGCACCATCCGCGACCAGCACCTCGTCGCCGTCGTCGCAGCCCGCGTGGTCGACGCCGATGCGGGGGTGCTGGATGCCTCGTCGCTCACCGAGCTGACGGCATCCGTCACCGACGACACGCTGGAGTGGACGGCACCGGACGGCGACGGCGACTGGCGCCTCTTCTTCTACTGGCTGCACGGGACCGGTCAGACCGCGGAGCCCTCGGCATCCGTCAACTACACGGTCAACTACATCGACCGCGACGGCGTCGACGCCGTGATCGCGTACTGGGACGACGTCGTGCTGACCCCCGAACTGCGGGCGCAGATCGCACAGAACCCGCGTGCGCAGATGTACATGGACTCGCTCGAGCTGTCGACGTTCGGCGCCGGCGGACTCTTCTGGGGCCACACGGTCGTCGACGAGTTCCGCGCCCGCCGCGGCTACGACGTGGTGCCGTGGCTGCCGTTCCTCACGCGCGATGTGCCGTTCATGGCGGTCTCGACGGTCTACCACCACCAGCCCGCCGGCGATGCCGACCGCATCACGGTCGACAAGGTGCGCCACGACCTCGTCGTCACCTTCACCGACCTGTACATCGAGAACATGCTGCGGCCGTTCGCGGAGTTCCTGCACGGCGTCGGCATGACCCTGCGCGCCGAGATCAGCTACGGGCTGCCGTTCGAGCTGACCCGCCCCGGCCCGGAGGTCGACGGCATCGAGACGGAGTCGCTGGAGTTCGGCGCGCAGATCGACGCGTACCGGCTGCTCGCCGGCCCCGCGCACCTGTTCGGCAAGCAGTACTCGTCCGAGACGGGTGCCACGACCCGCAACCACATGCTCGACCACCGGTTCTACGACCAGATCATCGCGACGCAGCTGGCCGCCGGCATCACCAAAACTGTGCTGCACGGGTGGGCCAGCCCTGCCGGCGCCGAGGGTGTGACCGAGTGGCCGGGGCACGAGGGCATGTGGCCGATGTTCTCCGAGCGCTTCGACACGCGCCAGCCGGGCTCCGAGTTCTACCCCCTCTGGACCGCCGCCATCGGCCGGCTGCAGTACGCGCTTCGGCAGGGTCGTCCGCGCATCGACGTCGGCATCCTCCGCACCGACCATTTCACGGACAACCTCGTCGGGCTCTCGCTCACCGGCGACGGCGGCGAGCGCATCCCCGACGAGGTCGCGTACGGCACCATGTGGATGCGCGACCGCGACAACTTCTGGTGGCAGGACCTCGGCATGCAGGACGCCGGCATCACGTACGAGTTCTTCGACGGGTCCCTGCTCCTCCGCGACGACGTCTCGTTCGACGGCGACGAGGTGCAGCCGTCCGGACCCGGCTATCGCGCCCTCGTCGTGCACCAGGAGACCCTCGACCCCGACGTCGCCGCCCACCTGCTCGGGTGGGCGCGCCGCGGCCTGCGGGTCGTGGTGGTCGACGGGGCCCGCGAGGTGCAGTCGCTGATGGAGGGGCGTCACACCACCCACGAGACCGCGGCGGCGCGCACCCCCGGTCTCGACGGACGCGACGACGAGCTCGCCGCGATCATGGCGGAGCTGCGACGGATGCCGGGGGTCCGCGTCACCGCCCCGTCCGGCGTCGTGACCGCCCTGGACGAGCTCGGCGCGGGCGGCCGCGCGCGCTTCGAGACCGACGATCCGCACGTGCTCACCCACCTGCGGGAGGACGACGGCCTCGTGGTCCTGTACGCGTACCACTTCCTCTACGAGACGACCGCGCCCACCACGGTGCGCATCGCGCTCGAGGGCACCGGTGCGGTGCACCGCCTCGACGCCTGGACCGGCGAGCTGCGTCCGCACCGCGGCGCGCAGCGCGATGACGACCGCACCGTGGTCGAGCTCACGCTCGCCCCCGGCGAGGTCGCGATCGTGGTGTTGGACACGACGACGGATGCTGCGGACTCGCCCGCGCCGGTCGTCACCGAGGTCGCCCAGGCCGACGCGTGGCGCCTGGTCGTCGAGAGCTGGGACGCCGGCGAGCCCGAGGTGCTCGAGGAGGACCGCGGCCTCGGCTACGTCTCGCGCGAGGTGCGCCCGACGACCGCCGTGACGCGGCTCGACGCCGGCGGCATCGAGCTCGCGCCGTGGTCGGAGATCGCGGCCGTCGGTCCCGATGTCTCCGGCGTCGGCGAGTACACCGCCGTCCTCGCCGTCCCCGAAGTCGCGGACGGCGTGCGATACCTCCTCGATCTCGGCTCGACCGGCGGCGGGCTCGGGTCCGTGCGGGTCGGCGACGGCCCCGAGCGCGGGTTCGACACCGCGCATCCGGTCGTCGACGTCAGCGGCAGCATCCGTCCCGGTGACAACGCGGTCACCGTCCGCGTCTCGAGTTCGCTGAACAACCGGCTCCGGGCCCGTGGATACTATGAGCGCATCCCCGACATCGGGGCGCAGCTGACCGGCGAAGAGCGCATGCAGCACGCGGTCGTGCGCGAGTACGGACTTCTCGGCCCGGTGCGGCTGCTGCGCGAGGAGTGACGAGCGGAACCGAGCGAGAGGAACGAGGAGGCGATGGCCAGAGGTGACGTCGACACGGGCGCCTCGGCGGACCTGACCCCGGTCATCGCGCCCGACCCGCTCGACCTCCGGCTGTCGCTCGCCTCGATCGTGCACTGGGCCGACAGCACCGGGGTGCGCCGCGACGTCATGTCGCGGGTCGCGTTCCCGGTGGACGACATGGGCATGTTCCTCGTCGTCAACCAGCTCTCGTACAACGGCGCGATGCGACCCGTCGACCTGTCGCTGGCGCTCGGCATGACCCCGACGAACATGAGCAAGATCGTCGGCCGCCTCGTGGGCGCGGGCCTGGTGGTGCGCGTTGCGGCGCCCGATGACGACCGCGGAGTGCTCGTCGCGCTCACCGACGAAGGCCGGCGCATCGGCGAGCGCATCATGTCGACGGCCGAGTCCAACATGAGGACTCTCCTCGCCGACTGGTCCCCCGCCGAGATCGAGGATCTGCGGCGCATGATGGCGCGCCTCGCCCGCGTGCACCGCTCCGTCTCGGAGCGGAGGGCCGCCTCCGCATAGGCTGGTCCCTATGCCGACCCGATCGCCGTGGACCTGTGTGCTGTGGGACGTCGACGGAACGATCGTCGACGCGTCCGACGGCATCCTCCGTCGCCTCACGATCGCCCTCGAGCACTTCGGCAAGCGTCCGCCGACCCGCGCCGAGCTCGTGCACTGGATCGGCCCGCCGATGTACGAGTCGTTCCAGGTGAACGTCGGCATGACGCCCGAGCAGTCGGCCGAGGCCGTCGCCTTCTACCGCACGCTCGGCAAGGCGGACGGGTACACGACGGGCGCCAAGCTCTTCCCCGGAGTGGGTGAGCTGATCACGGATGTCGCGGCCGCCGGCATCCCGCAGGCGACCGCCAGTTCGAAGCCCGAGGTGCAGGTCGTCGCCCTCATGGACCACTTCGACCTGTCGACCTCGCTCACCGCGATCGTCGGCGCGACGCCGGACGAGAAGACGCTCAGCGCGAAGTCCGACATCGTCGCCGAAGCGCTGCGACGCCTCGCCGCCGCGGGCGTCGACACGAGTCGTCCCGTGCTCGTCGGCGATCGGCACCACGACGTCGACGGCGGCGCGGCCCAGGGCGTGCCGGTGATCTTCGTGCGGTGGGGCTTCAGCTGGCCGCACGAGTCCGAGGGCGCGCAGGCGGTCGTCGACGACGTCGACCAGCTCCGTGCGCTCCTGCTGTTCGGCGAGCACGCCGACGAGGGTGCGGCCGCGACCGCCGGCGTCGCCGATGCCTGAGCTCGCCGCCGCGATCCTGGGGTGGCTCGTGCCCGCCCTGGTCGTGTTCGGCGTGACGGCGATCGCCGTCGCCGTCATCGTGTGGGCCGTGCGCCGCGCGCGTCGCTCCCCGCGAGCCCGCGCCGCCGCCGAGCGGGAGCGAGCCAAGGCGGGCGCGACGCTCGTGAAGCTCGACGACGAGGTCGGCGAGCTCGACCTCGAGGTCGGCCTCTCCGGCGCCCTCTACGGCGGAGACGCCCCCGCCTCGCTGCGGCGGGCACGCCTCACGGCGCAGCACGTCCGGGACGACTCGTTCGAGGAGTACCGCGGGATCAGCGATCCCGCCGTCGCCCCCCACGAGGTGCAGCGGGTCTCCGCGCGCATCGAGCGCCGCACGGGCGAGGCGCTGGCGACCGTCGCCGCAGCCCGCAAGGAGCACGGCGCGTGGGTCACGGCGAACGTGTCCGCGGCCGGGCAGATCGCCGCCGCCCGCCGCCGCCTCGCCGAACTCCACGCGTCGATGGGCGATCCGGCCGCGCTCGTCGCCGAGCTGTCATCCCGCTTCGCCGAGGACGAGTGGCGGGATGCCTCGCGCTCGGCGCACGCCGCGCTCTCGGAGGTGACCGCCGCCGAGCGCCACCTCGACGCCGCCGCCACCCGCGCCGCCGACCCGTCGCTGAGCGCCCTCCCCGATCTCGCCGCCGCCGAACGGGCCCTCCGCCAGGCGGAGGCGGACGCCCGCAATCTCGAGGAGACCCACCGCCTCGTGCTGCAGGCGGCGCTGGCCGTGCCCGACGAGATCGCGTCGGCGCGCACCGCGCTGCGCCAGGCCTCCGTCACGCGCGAGCACCTCGATGCGCCCGACGCCGCGCGGCTGGGCGCGGAACTCCACGCCATCGACGCCGAGCTCAACCGCATCGAGACGGATGCTGCCCGCCACCCCACCCGCACGGTCGACGCCATCGCGCGCCTGCGCAGCCGGGTCGACCTCGCCCTCGGCGACGCCCGCACCTCGCAGCAGCGCCTGCGCGGCGCGCGCACCGCCCTCCCGGGCACCCTCGCCGCCGCGCGCGGCGCCCTCGCGCAGGCCGAGGCATCCGTGTCCCGTTCGCGTGCGGGTGCCGACGCTCGCTCGCGACTGCTGTCGGCCCAGCGCGAACTCGCCCAGGCCCGTCAGGCGCAGGACCCCGTGGCCGCACTCGACGCCGCCCGCCGCGCGATGCGCGACGCCGAGGACGCGAAGGCCCTGGCCGACTTCGCCCGCCAGACCGGCGCGCTCGGATAAGCGACAGCGGGAAGACCCCCCGCTACCCTGAACGCATGAGCGACGGGGCGACTCAGAGACCGAACCGCGTGCTCGCCGGGGTGGGGCGGATTCCGGCGACACTCACGATGATCGCGCTGGTCCTGGTGACCGGTGTCGTGTGGCAGGGACTGTGGCAGCCGTTCGAGGACTCCGATGTCTTCGACGCCGTCGCCTACGGACTGCCCGCACTCGAGGCCGGCCGATGGTGGACGCCCTTCACCGGCACCCTCTTCGTCAATGCGCCGTGGGTCTACCCGTTCACGATCGCGAGCTTCGTCGGCATGGCGTACCTCGAGTTCCGGCGCGGCTGGCGCGTGGCCCTCGCCTACTACTGGGTCGGCCAGCTGTTCGCGATCTTCGCGACCGCCCTCGTGCTGTGGGCATGCTCAGTGGTCGCGTCGTGGGACTGGGCGCAGACCCAGGCCGCGGCGCTGGACGTCGGCCCGTCCGGCGGCACGTTCGCCTGCATCGCCGCGGCCGTCGGGCTGCTGCGGAGCCCCTGGCGCGTGCGCGCATGGCTGGTGCTGCTCGGGTATGTGTTCGTCGCGATGCTCTTCTGGGGCACCCTCGCCGACCTCGAACACCTGCTCGCCGTGCTGCTCGTGCTGTTCGTCGACCGGTCGCTCCGCGTCCAGCGCACCACGATGCGCGAGCAGCGCCTCATCGCCTTCATCGCGGTGCTGGTGCTCGGCGCCGTCGAGGTCATCACGATCCTGGTGCCGACCGACGGCCCCCTCGGCTCCACGGAACCCGCCTCGGGCGGCTTCTGGGACTTCGCGATCGACGTCGTGATCATCCTGATCATCGCCAACGGCCTGCGACGCGGGCGACGGTGGTCGTGGGTCCTCGCCGTCATCCTCGCCGGCTTCAACATCCTGACCGCAGTCCTCGTCGGGGTGGCCATCATCATCGCCTCCGAGGCCCAGGTCGAGGCGACGATCGACGGTGAGACCGAGCTGTCGCTGGCCAGCGGCGCGATGTGGCTGCTCATGCTCATCTACCTGATCCGGGTGCGGCGGGCGTTCCGGGCCCGGCGCCGGTCGCGCATCGGCCTGCAGCCTTCTCCGGCTGTCGAGGACGTGAAACGGATGCTGCATGCCCACGGCGGCGGCACGCTCTCGTGGATGACGACATGGGAGGGGAACACCTACGCCCGCACCGCCGACAGCATCGTCGCGTACCAGCGGCGCGCGGGCGTCGCGCTGGCCCTCGCGGACCCGATCGGTCCGGACGCGTCACGCGCGGCGGCCGTCGAGGAGTTCATCCACGATGCCGAGCGGGCCGGGCTGGTCCCGTGCTTCTTCAGCGCCGACGAGGCCACGCGGGCCGCCGTGCCGGCCTCGTGGCGCAGCCTGGTCGTGGCCGACGACACGATCGTGGACCTTCCCGGCCTCGAGTTCACCGGCAAACGGTGGAACTCGGTGCGCTCGTCGCTCAACCGGGCGGGGCGCGAGGAGATGACGTTCCGCATGACCCACCTCAAGGAGGAGTCGTGGGGCGTGCAGCAGCAGCTGCGGGCGATCTCGGAGATGTGGGTGGGCGACAAGGGCCTCCCCGAGATGGGGTTCACGCTCGGCACGCTCGTCGAGGCGGAGGACCCGGAGGTGCGCCTCGCCCTGGCGCTCGCGCCGAACGGCGACGTCGACGGGTTCCTGTCGTGGCTGCCGGTCCACGGCCCAGACGGTGTGGTGCGGGGATGGACCCTGGACCTGATGCGGCGGCGCGACGGCGGCTTCGGCCCGGTGATGGAGTACCTGATCGGCTCGTCGGCGAGGCTGTTCTCCGATGAGGGCGCCGAGATCATGTCACTCTCGGGCGCGCCGCTCGCCCACGACTATCCGCCGGACGCCGGCATGATCGCGGCGCTCAGCGACAGGCTCGCCGACGCCCTCGAGCCGGTGTACGGGTTCCGGTCGCTGCACCGCTTCAAGGAGAAGTTCCACCCGCGGTACGAGACCATGTACCTGCTGTTCCGCGACGAGAGCGACCTCACGCGCATCGGCGGCGCGCTCACCCGGGCGTTCCTGCCCGACGCGACGCTGCGTCAGTTCGCCGGAGCCGGACTCGAGCTCGTGCGCGGCGACCGGGAGTGATGCACAACCGGCGCACAGGCGCGCGACGAAGCCGCGGCACCCACCGATGGGATACCGCGGCTTCGACCGCGTGAAGCGATCGGTCCGCCGATCAGATCGGGCGGATGTTCTCGGCCTGGAGGCCCTTGGGTCCCTGCGCGATCTCGAACTCGACGCGCTGGTTCTCCTCGAGGGAGCGGTAGCCGCTCGACTCGATTGCGCTGTAGTGCGCGAAGACGTCTGCGCCACCCTCATCGGGAGCGATGAAGCCGAATCCCTTTTCCGAGTTGAACCACTTGACGGTGCCCTGCGTGCTCATTACTTGCCGTTCTTCGTTGATCTCGTCGCGATTGCGGCGATTGCAATCCAACGTAGTGAAGAGGCGGGCGCGCGGCGAGACCCAGTTGCGAAGGTGACACAAATGTTGCAGAGCGTCTGTTGACGAGGCAGGGACCATCGTCCGCCCGGGCTGAGCTTGGCTCGAAAGCCCGGGCGTCGACGGATCCCCCCGGATAGGCCACGTCGTAACGTGGACATGGAACATCGTACCGATATATCAGTGCAAGAGCGAGGCCGGTTTCCTCAGCGTTTCCGCATGTTCCGATGGGGTCCCACGGCCCCCTCGGCGGCCTCCTCAAGGCGCGCTCAAGCGGGTCTATGCACGTGAATCCTCCGGCGTACACTGGTGCCACTCATGAGTGCCCCCTTCGTCCCGCTCGAGCCGAGCCGCGCCGTCCTCGGAGACGAGGTTTACGCGCGCCTGGGGGAGGCGATCCTCGACGGGCGGCTCGCCCCCGGCGAGCGTCTGCGCGACCAGGAGCTGGCGGAATGGCTCGGCGTCTCGCGCACTCCGGTGCGCGAAGCACTGCAGCGACTGGAGCGGGCCGGCCTGGTCGAGGTATCGCCCCACCGCTACACGCGGGTGTCGCACCCCAACCAGCAGAACGACACCGTCGAGCTCGTCGCCTTCAACATGGGCCTGGCCGTGCGCATGGCGTCGGTGCGCGCCGACGCCGACGCCCTCGGGCTCGCGCTGGAGCGCCTGGACGACGTCATCGCCGCGTCGCGCGCCAACGACCCGGAGGCCCTCGGGCTGGCCAGTCACGCGTTCTTCTCCGTCGTCACACGTGCGAGCGGGAACTTCGCGCTCCTGCAGTTCGTCCGCGAGTACGAGTTCGCCATCCGGCGCGACATGGTGGGCTGGCGGCCGTTCATCGAGTGCCCGATCGGCCGCACCGCCGCCTACGAGGAGTTCCGCGAGGCGTTCGCTTGTCGCGAGGCCGATCGCGCCGAATCCCTGCTCCGCAGCATCCACGGCCTGAACTGACACCCGCCCTTCCTCGGTGACGGATGCCGCGGCTACCGTGAAGCGCGTGAACCACATCGATCTGCGACCCCTGGACGACGACGACCTCGACGCCGTCTTCGAGATGATGCGCGACCGCGAGGCGATCGCGATGGCCGCGTTCACCGCGGAGGATCCGGACGACCGCGCGGGCTTCGACGCATGGATCGAACGGCAGCGTGCGATGGCCGACGTCCTCTCCTTCGTGGTCACCGAGAACGGCGGATTCGCCGGAACCGCGGCATCCTTCACCATCGACGGCGACCGCGAGGTCACCTATTGGATCGCCCGTCACGCGTGGGGCCGGGGCGTCGCGACCGCGGCGCTGCGCCACCTGATCTCGCGCGAGCCCATTCGGCCGCTGTTCGCCCGCGTGGCCGCCCACAATGCCGCCTCCATCGCCGTGCTCACGAAGGTCGGCTTCACCGAGGTGTCGCGCAACGTCGACTTCGCCCCGGGCGTCGGCCGCGAGATCGAGGAGATCGTCTTCGCGCTGCCCCCGGCCCTCGACGGCGCGTAGCGCCAGGGAGGTGTGGGCGAAAAAGAAGAGGACCCCCTCTCGGGAGTCCTCTTCTGCGCTGTGCGCGAGGGGGGAGTTGAACCCCCACGCCCTTTCGGGCACTGGCACCTGAAGCCAGCGCGTCTGCCTATTCCGCCACTCGCGCGAGCCGTGGGATCCGGAGATCCCGCGAAACTCAACTTCCCGAGGATATCATGCGTCGCGGCCCCTTCCGAACTCACCTGGTCGGGAGCGCGATCCATCACGGGTACAGCCTGTGCAATTAGCATGTAGCAACCGGCACCCCCCTCAAGAGGAGCTCCGTGGGACTACTTGACAGCTTCGAGAAAGGTCTGGAGCGCGCAGTCAACAGCGCGTTCGCCAAGACCTTCCGCAGCGGCATTCAGCCTGTCGAGATCGCATCGGCCCTGCGCAGCGAACTCGACAAGAAGGCGGCGGTCGTCAGCCGCGACCGCATCCTCGCGCCGAACACGTTCACGGTGCGCCTGTCGCCCGCCGACGACGACCGCATCTCGGCGCTCGGCGATGCGCTCCTGCACGAGCTCGACACGCTCGTCCACGCGCACGCCAAGGCGCAGGGGTACTCGTTCGCCGGTCCGGTGACGATCGCGATCCGCCGCGACGAGGAGATGTCGACCGGCACCCTCCGCGTCGAGTCCTCGACGGCGCAGGGCGGCCGCGTCTCGTGGCGCGGCGTCGTCGACGTCGAAGGCCGTCGCATCCCGCTGACGAAGTCGCGCACGGTCATCGGCCGCGGCAGCGACGCCGACATCACGGTCGCCGACTCGGGCACCAGCCGCAAGCACGTCGAGATCCTGTGGGACGGCGAGCGCGCCATGGTGCGCGACCTGGGCTCGACCAACGGCACGATGCTCGACGGCCGCAAGGTGACCGAGGCGGCGCTCCCGCCCGACGCGACCGTGCGCATCGGCCGCACCGACATCGTGTTCCGCGTCGTCGCACAGGCGAGCACGCCGCGGCCCGCAGCATCCGTCGACGATGCCACGCGGGCGTTCGACGCGCAGGAGAGGGGCCCGCTGACATGAGCGAGCTCACCCTGCTGCTGTTGCGCATCGGGTTCCTGGTGCTGCTGTGGGCGTTCGTCTTCGCCGTGGTCTACTCGCTGCGCGCCGACCTGTTCGGTGTGAAGGTCAGGCGGATGCCGGATGCTGCGGCCGCCGCCGCCGCGCCCGTGGCGTCGGCTGCCGCCGCGTCGTCCGTCACCGCGCCCGTCGCGCCGGCGGCGCCCGCTCCGGTGGCCAAGCCCGGCGGACCCGCCACGACCGCCACCGCGTCGCGCATCGTCATCACGAGCGGACCGAAGACCGGGCTCGAGCTCCCGCTGGGGAACGAGCCGCTCACGATCGGCCGCTCGAGCGAGTCGGGACTCGTCGTGCGCGACGACTACACATCGAGCCACCACGCACGCCTGGTGCTGTGGGGCGACCAGTGGATGATCCAGGATCTCGACTCGACGAACGGCACGTGGCACGACGGTGCCCGTGTGACCGCCCCGGTCCCCGTGAACCTCGGCGCCCCGATCAAGGTCGGCGCGACGACGTTCGAGCTGCGGAAGTAGCGGGCGGACCCCTCGCACATGGTCTTCCAGGGCTCGAGCGCCGCGATCTCGCACACCGGCAAGGTGCGCTCCAACAACCAGGACTCCGGGTACGCCGGCTCCAACCTGTTCGTCGTGGCCGACGGCATGGGCGGACACGCCGGCGGCGACGTCGCGTCGAGCCTCGCGATCTCGCGTCTGGAGGGTCTCGACCGCCCGTTCGACTCGACCGCCGAGGCGGAGCGGGCGCTGCGCGACGCGATCTCGGATGCCGCGGTCGACCTCGTCGACACGGTCGGGGTCCGGCCGGAGCTGGCCGGCATGGGCACCACGGTCAGCGCGCTGATCATGGTGGACGACTACGCCGTGATCGCCCACATCGGCGACTCGCGCATCTACCTGTACCGCGACGGCGCCCTCACGCAGATCACCACGGACCACACCTTCGTGCAGCGCCTCGTCGACTCGGGCCGCATCACGCCCGAAGAGGCGCGCTACCACCCGCGCCGCTCAGTTCTCATGCGCGTGCTCGGCGACATGGACACCGATCCCGAGCTCGACACGTTCATCATGCCGACGCAGCCGGGCGACCGCTGGCTGCTGTGCTCGGACGGCCTGTCGGGCGTGGTCGACGACCCTCACACGTCCAAGGCGCTCGGGCTGGGTCTCGCCCCGGGCCGCACGGCCGACAACCTGCTGAAGCAGGCGCTGGACGGCGGCGCCCCCGACAACGTCACGATCGTCATCGTCGACGTCGGCGGGCAGCATCCGCTCTTCTCGGGAACGCCCACCATCGTGGGCTCCGCGTCCAACCCGGTCGGCGTCGAGGTGCCCGCGGCCGCGCCGCGGCGTTCGAGCTGGCTGCACCCGAACCGCCAGGCGGCGAACGAGCCGACCCACTTCGAGCCGGCACCGGAGTTCCTCGAAGAGCTCATCGAGGAGGACCGGCGACGGGCACGTCGGCGCCGCATCGGCTGGATCGCCGGCGTCGCGCTCGTGCTCGTGATCATCGCCGGAGCCGCCTGGATCGGCTACCAGTGGACCCAGACCCGGTACTACGTCGGCGCCGACGAGGACACCGTCGTCATCTACCAGGGCGTGCAGCAGAGCATCGGGCCGATCTCACTGTCGACCCCGTACGAAGACACCGGGATCCCGCTCGATTCGCTCTCGGACTTCGCCCGTGCGACGGTGGAGCAGACCATCTCGGCGAACTCCCTGTCGCACGCGCGGCAGATCGTGTCGGGAATCAGCGACCTGGCGGGAGGCGGCGGATGAGCGCCTCCACAGGCACGCCGACCGACGCGGTCTCGACCGACACCGCCGTGGTGCGGGCGCTGCGCCGCATCCGGGTCCCGCAGACGCAGCGCAACCGCGAGCTGGCGCTGCTGATCTTCGCGTTCGCGATCAACGGCTCGGCGATCGCGCTCGTGCAGCTCGGCTCCGAGGGCGTGATCGACTGGACGTTCCTCGTCTACTGCGGCGGGCTCACCGCCCTGGTCATCGCGCTGCACATCCTGCTGCGCCTGCGCGCCCGCGCCGCCGATCCGTTCGTGGTCCCGATCGCGACGCTTCTCACCGGTCTCGGGCTCGCGATGATCTACCGGCTCGACCTGTACTGGGACCGCCACGGGTGGGACGCGTTCTCGACGCGGCAGCTCGCGTGGGCGGCGATCGCGCTGGTCGCGGCGATCCTCGTGGTGCTGTTCCTGAAGAACTACCGCGTGCTGTTCCGGTACACGTACATCTTCGGGTTCGTCGGCATCGTGCTGCTGATCCTGCCCGTGATCCCGGGCCTCAGCGGCGGCGGCAACGCCGACGTGTGGGTCGACTTCGGCTTCTTCACGTTCCAGCCCGGCGAGCTCGCGAAGATCGCGCTCGGCATCTTCTTCGCGGGCTATCTCGTCCGCACGCGCGAGAGCCTGACCTCGACGGGCACGCGCTTCCTCGGCATGACCTGGCCGCGCGCCCGCGAGCTCGGCCCGCTGCTCGTGATCTGGCTCGTGTCGCTCGGCATCATCGTGCTGCAGCGCGACCTCGGAACCGGCGTGCTCATCTTCGGCATGTTCGTCGCGATGCTCTACGTCGCCACAGGCAAGACCAGCTGGGTGCTCATCGGCGTCGTGCTCGCGGTGTCGGGCGCGTTCCTCGCGTCGCGGATCCTGCCGTATGTCGGCGCGCGTTTCAACAACTGGCTCGACGCCTTCAACCCGGAGCTGATGGACAATTCGAGCTACCAGCTCGTCAACGGCATCTTCGGCATGGCGAACGGCGGGCTGCTCGGCACCGGCCTCGGCCAGGGACGGCCGTACCTCACGCCCGTCGCGGAGAGCGACTACATCCTCCCGGCGCTGGGCGAGGAGCTCGGGCTCATCGGCGTCTTCGCGATCCTCTGCCTGTACATGGTGTTCACGAGCCGCGGCATCCGCATCGGCCTCGCCGGGCAGGACGACTTCGGCAAGCTCCTCGCGACCGGCCTCTCGTTCACGATCGCGCTGCAGGTCTTCATCATGGTCGGCGGCGTCACACGACTCATCCCGCTCACCGGCCTCACGACACCGTTCCTCGCGGCCGGTGGTTCGTCGCTCGTGGCGAACTGGATCATCGTCGCCCTGCTGCTGCGCATCTCGGATGCCGTCCGCAGCCGGCCGAGGGTGGTGATCGGCTAGATGACCAATCAGCACACGTCGAAGAGCGGGAGCTTGCGAGCGCGAATCGCCCGAAGGGGGCGATCATGACAAAAGAGTTGAGAAGGCTCAGCATCCTGATGCTGATCATGTTCCTCGCGCTGTTCGGGTCGACGAGCTGGATCCAGGTGATCCAGACCGACGAGCTCGCCGCCAACCCCGCGAACCGCCGGGCGCTCTACGACTCGTACGAGGTCCAGCGCGGATCCATCATCGCGAGCGGTTCGGCCATCGCGTCTTCCGTGCCGTCCGGCGACCTCTACAGCTGGCAGCGCGTGTACACGGATGCCGACATGTGGGCGCCCGTCACCGGCTACATCAATCCCGCCCTGAACTCGGCGACCGGCATCGAGCAGGCGATGAACCAGGAGCTCAGCGGCACGGCGGGATCGCAGTTCCTGTCGCGCGTGGAGCGCATCTTCACCGGGCAGCCGCCGCGCGGCTCGAACGTCGTGCTGTCGCTCGACGCCGACGTGCAGCGCGCGGCCTACGAGGCGCTCGGCGACCTGCAGGGCGGCGTCATCGCGATCGAGCCGTCGACGGGCCGCATCCTGGCGATGGTGACCAGCCCCAGCTACGACACGAACGTGCTGGCCTCGCACGCCACCGGCGAGGTGAACGCCGCGTACGACGCCCTGGTCGCCGACCCCGGCAAGCCGCTGTCGAACCGCGCGATCGCGGGCGACCTCAACCCGCCGGGCTCGACCTTCAAGCTCGTCGTCGCCTCCGCGGCCCTCGCCTCGGGCGACTACACGCCCGCATCGACGCTCCCGAACCCCGCGACCTACCAGCTGCCGCAGTCGTCGAGCGTGGTGCACAACGCGAGCGGCGGCACGTGCGGCGGCGGCGACACCGTCACTCTCGCCGACGCGCTGCGGCTGAGCTGCAACATCCCGTTCGCGGAGCTCGCCGTCGAGCTCGGCGACACCGCGATCCGCGAAGAGGCCGAGAAGTACGGCTTCAACCTGTCGTTCGAGCTGCCGCTCATCTCCACGCCCTCGGGCTACCCGCGCACGATCCAGGACGACGCGCAGACCGCGCTGAGCGGCTTCGGCCAGGGTCAGGTCACGGCGACGCCGCTGCAGATGGCGATGGTGTCGGCCGGCATCGCGAACGGCGGGATCGTGATGAACCCGCGCATGGTGGATCGTGTGATCGGCCCGGATCTGTCCGTTCAGAAGACCTTCGACGACAGTGAATTCGGGCGTGCCCTCGACACGGGACTGGCGGACGAGCTGGTGGCGATGATGGTCGCCAATGTCAGTGACGGTGCTGCGTCGGGTGCAAGAATAGACGGGGTCGACGTGGCCGGAAAGACGGGTACCGCGGAGAACACGGGCGATGAGCCGTACACGCTCTGGTTCACCGGGTTCGCACCCGCCGACAACCCCGAGGTCGCCGTCGCCGTGGTCGTCGAAGACGGCGGCAGGCAAGGACAATCGGGCAGCGGCAACACCATCGCCGCTCCTATCGCGAAGAAGGTCATGGAGGCGGTGCTGGGACGATGAGACCGACGCAGGGCGTGACCTTCGGCGGCCGATACGAACTCGATTCGCGCATAGCGATCGGCGGCATGGGCGAGGTGTGGGAGGCGACAGACCACGTCATCGGACGAACTGTCGCCATCAAGATCCTCAAAGACGAGTACATGGGGGATCCGGGCTTCCTGGAGCGCTTCCGCGCCGAGGCCCGCCACGCGGCGCTCGTCAACCACGAGGGCATCGCCAGCGTGTTCGACTACGGCGAGGAGAACGGCAGCGCGTTCCTCGTGATGGAGCTCGTCCCCGGCGAGGCGCTGTCGACGATCCTCGAGCGCGACGGCTCCCTGTCGACCGACAAGACGCTCGACATCGTGGCCCAGACGTCGGCCGCACTGCAGGCCGCGCACGCTGCGGGCCTCGTGCACCGCGACATCAAGCCCGGGAACCTCCTCATCACGCCCGACGGGCGTGTGAAGATCACCGACTTCGGCATCGCGCGCATCGCCGACCAGGTGCCGCTGACCGCCACGGGCCAGGTCATGGGCACGGTCCAGTACCTGTCGCCCGAGCAGGCGTCGGGGCACCCGGCTTCCCCGGCCACCGACATCTACTCGCTCGGCATCGTCGCGTACGAGTGCCTCGCAGGCAAGCGCCCGTTCACGGGCGAGTCGCAGGTCGCGATCGCGATGGCGCAGATCAACGAGCAGCCGCCCGCGCTGCCCGCGACGGTCGCCGTCCCGGTGCAGAACCTCGTCATGGCGATGATCGCCAAGAAGCCCGAAGAGCGCCCTGCTTCGGCTGCCGCCGTCGCGCGCGCCGCCACGGCTCTGCGCCGCGGCGATGTCGCGGCCGCCGCAGCGGCCGTCCCGGCGATCGCGGGCGCCGCGGCCGCGGGCGACGCCGCCACACAGCTGCTCGCCTCCGGCTCCGACACCTCCGCGGCCACGCGCCTCATGCCCGCGCCGGGCGAGGAGCCGGTCGAGGAGACCACCGAGAAGAAGAAGCGCAGCCCGTGGACGTGGCCGCTGATCGCGCTCATCGCGCTGCTGCTGCTCGTCTTGATCGGGACGATCTGGGCCGTCGTCGCGAATTCGGGCAACGAGCCCGAGCCCGACCCGACGAAGACGTCCGCGTCGCCCTCTGCGACGCCGACCGACACGCCGACACCCACGCCGACCACGGCGAACGTCGTCGCTGACGACTACGTCGGGCAGGACTGCGCCACCGCATCTGCCGCGCTCGACGCGATCGGACTCGGCGCGAGCTGCCAAGAGGGCAACGCCGCGCCCGACGAGGGCAGCGTGGGCAAGATCTACAGCGTCTCGCCGACGGGCAACGTGCCGAAGGGCACGATCATCGAGCTGACGGCATACGCCGGGCAGACCCCGATGCCGGCGCCCTCCACCCCGACCTTCCAGGGATCGCCGGCGACGGTCGAGCCCGGCGGCACCCTGACCGTGATGTGGGACGGCTACACCTGCCCGTCCGGCACCGGCTCGGTGAGCTCGTACACCTTCACGGTGCAGAACGGTACCATCGCCAATGGCCCGAACTTCCCGCAGAACGCGCGCAACGCGACGGTGACGGCGGGAGACGCGGCCGGTCAGACCGTGATCGTCACGTACACCGTGACCTGCAGCGGCGGCACGGCCGGCAACCGCACGTCGGGCGCTTCCGGCGAGGCGACCGTCCTGATCGAGGCCGCGGCTCCGATCCCGACGCCCACGCCGTGAGCTTGGCTGAGTGAGTCCTCCGAGCGGGTCGTACGGCACGTGCGACCCGCTCGGGCTCGGCTAGTGTGGCTGATGTTCCAGGCAGGGAGTGACCGTGACAGCTGAGCCGCGCGTGCTTTCGGGGCGCTATCGCATCGATGAGCCGATCGGCCGGGGTGGCATGGCGAGCGTCTATCGCGGCTACGACCTCACGCTCGGCCGCGAGGTCGCGATCAAGATCCTCGACCGCGAGCTCGCCGACGACAACGCGTTCCGCACGCGGTTCCGCCTCGAGGCGCAGGCGGCCTCGCGCATGGCCCACCCCACGATCGTGCGCGTCTACGACGCCGGCGAAGACTCTCTGACGGCTCCCGACGGCACGGTGCGTCCGGTGCCCTTCATCGTCATGGAACTCGTCAAGGGCCGGCTCCTCAAGGAGATCATCGCCGCGGGCCCGGTTCCGGTGACGGATGCCGTGCGCTACGTCGACGGGATCCTCGAGGCCCTCGAGTACTCGCACCGCGCCGGTGTCGTGCACCGCGACATCAAGCCCGGCAACGTCATGGTCACCGACGCCGGCCAGGTGAAGGTGATGGACTTCGGCATCGCGCGCGCGGTGTCGGACTCGTCGTCGACGGTCGCCGAGACGACGCAGATCCTCGGCACCGCCGCCTACTTCTCGCCCGAGCAGGCCAAGGGCGAGCCGGTCGACGCCCGCGCCGACGTGTACTCGACGGGTGTGGTGCTGTACGAGCTCCTCACCGGGCGCCAGCCGTTCCGCGGCGAGTCGCCCGTCGCGGTGGCATACCAGCACGTGAGCGAGGCGCCGGTGCCGCCGTCCGAGGTCAACGACACGGTGCCCCGGGCACTGGACACCGTCGCCCTGCGCGCCCTCGCGAAGGACCCGTTCCAGCGCTACCAGGACGCCGCGGGCTTCCGCGAGGCACTCGACGCGACCGTCGACGGCCGGCAGCCCTCCAAGCGCCAGGTGGGCGCCCTCACGAGCGAGCTGTACGGGCCCAACCCGCGGCAGGCCGCCGAGACCGCGCGGTCGCTCCGCCAGCTCAGCACCGACACCACGATGAAGCGCACGCAGGCCGGTCCGCCGGTCGCGTGGATCTGGGCAGGCGTGGCGCTGCTCGCCGTGCTGCTCATCTCCCTGCTGTTCTGGGTGCTCACGATCCAGCCGCGCGACGACCTCCCGGGCAACGTGCGCGAGGTGCCGGACGTGTCGGGCATGACCTACGAGCGCGCGAACGACACCCTCGCCGAGTCGGACCTCCGCGCGATCCGCGTGGACGAGGAGAGCACCGAGGTCGCGGCGGGCAACGTCATCCGCACCGATCCCGAGGCGGGGACGTCCGTCGCGCCCGATCAGCAGGTGAAGGTCTACGTGTCGACCGGGCAGCAGATGTCGACAGTTCCGACGCTCACCGGCCTCGGACAGGATGCGGCGACCTCCGCCATCACCGGCGCCGGGCTGCAGCTGGGCACCGTCACGCAGCAGAACGACAAGGATCTCGCCGCCGGCACTGTGATCTCGAGCAACCCCGTCGACGGAGCCAGCGTGCCCACCGGCACGATGGTGAACCTCGTCGTCGCCTCGGGCCGCGTGGCCATCAACGACGTGCGCGGGTACACCGTCGATGCGGCGACTCGTGAGCTCGAGAACCTCGGCCTCACGGTGATCCCGGCGGAGGACGCGAGCTGCGCGGGCTCCACCCCGCCGACGGTGTCGTCGCAGTCCCTCACGCCCGGGGATGTCCCGGTCCACTCCGAGATCACCCTGACCTACTGCACGGGCGCCTGACCCGCGGGGAGGCGACCCGCGGGCGACGACCCGGGGTCTCAGCGCCTCGGGTTCAGCGCCGCGCCGCGAGCCGCGGCATCCGTGTATCCGATCGAGGCGAGCCAGTTGCCGAGCAGGCGGTAGCCGCCCTCGGTGAGCACGCTCTCGGGGTGGAACTGCACCCCGAGGATGGGCGCGGTCCGGTGGGCGACGCCCATGATCACCCCGCTCGCCGTGCGACTCGTGACGACGAGCTCGTCGGGGAGGGTCTCGGGCACGATCGCGAGGGAGTGGTAGCGCGTGGCTGTGAACGGGTCGGGCAGCCCGGTGTACAGGAGCGAGCCGTCGTGGTGCACGAGCGAGGTCATGCCGTGCATGAGCTCGGGCGCGTGATCGACCGTGGCTCCGTACGCCTCGCCGATCGCCTGATGACCGAGGCAGACACCGAGGAGAGGGATGCCGCCCGCCGCCGCCGCGCGGACCACCTCGATCGACGCGCCGGCGTCGGCGGGCGTGCCGGGGCCGGGGGAGACGAGGACAGCCGGCCGGCCCGCGACGTCGCGTGACGGATCGGTGAGGGCGTCCGCCTCGACGAGGTCGGTGTCGGCGCCGAGCTCGTGAAGGTACCCGATCAGGGTGTGCACGAAGCTGTCGTGGTTGTCGACGACGAGGATCGCCGCCGACGAGGAGAGGTCGGTCACGACGACAGCGACGTGAGAGTCGACGCCGCGGGCAGGGTGACCGTGACCTCCTGCGGGTTCACGAACTGACTGACCCAGGGGAAGGCGTAGAAGAGGAGGCCGTACAGCACCGCGGCGATCAGCACGAGCAGGATGAGGACCCGCACCCACCACGGGCCGGGGAGGATCCGCCACAGACCCGCGTACATCAGGCCACCGCCTGGAGGGAGGCGGGCTCCTCGCCCGACGCCGTGCGGGGGGTGAACGACTCGAACACGCCGTACGCCACGATGCGCTCGGTCATCGCGTACATCGGGCTGCAGCTGGTCAGCGTGATGTAGGCGGTGCCTGCGGGGACGTCCATCTGCTGCGGCACCGGCAGGAGCACCTCGACCTCGTTCGGCTTGACGTACTGGAGCGTGCGGAAGCGGTACGTGTACCAGCCCTCCTGCGTCTCGACGACGATCGCGTCACCGACGTGGAGGTCGGCGATGCGGTTGAAGGGCTTGCCCCACGTGGTGCGGTGCGCGGCAAGGGCGAAGTTGCCCGCCTCGCCGGGCATCTTGGTGCCGGGGTAGTGGCCGATCCCGATGGGGTCGAGGGTGCGAGCCCGCGTGACGCCGCCGGCCATCGGCACGGCGTAGTCCGCACCGAAGCGCGGGATCCGCATGATCGCGAAAGTCTGGCCGTCTGCGGGCTCAGCCAGTACGGGCGGAGGGGCGGTGACGGGCACGGGGTCGGTGCCGGCGTCGGTGCCCGCGTCGGTCGGCGCGGGCGCGGCCGCCGAGTTCTGCTCGTCGAACTGCGCCTGCCACTCCTGCGACAGCTCGGTGCCCTCGGCGTTGCGCTCGGCGCCGTAGATGAGATCGCCCACCCAGAGCTGCCACACGACATAGAGCAGCACGATGACGCCGGCGGTGATGAGGACCTCGCCGATGACGCCGACGACCGACGTGCGCCGGCGCGGGGTTCGGACCCCGCGGGCAGCTCGCCTCGGGCCGGGCAGCACGTCATCCACAGGTGGATTCTAATCAGGGCGGGCTGTGGCGTGGCTGGCAGTTAGACTCTTGTGCATGGCACGACCCGGCAAAGACGACGACTCGCTCGTCGAGCGCGCAGAAGGCGAAGCCGCACCCAACCCGGTGTGGTTCAAGCCGATCATGATCGGACTGATGCTCATCGGTCTGGTGTGGATCCTCGTCTTCTACTTGAGCGGCATGGCGTTCCCGATCCCCGACATCGGGGCGTGGAACCTCGTCATCGGCTTCGGCATCGCCTTCATCGGCTTCCTGATGACGACGCGCTGGCGATAAGCGACACTTCGAAAGAGAAACCCCGGTCTACGACGACCGGGGTTTTTCCATGTCCGGATGCTGCGGATCCGGCCGATCCGGAGTTGTTAACAACTCTGTTAACACCTGTGAATTACACCGGTGTGATTCTCCCCAGGGTGTGGATGGACCTGTGGATAACTCTGTTCAGAGGATCACGAACGCCGGGAAGAAGACCGGTACGAACAGGAGCGCCACGAGTCCTGCGCCGACCGCGACGAGCAGCCCGATCTGCAGCCCGCGCTGGCGTACGGCGCGCGTGCGCGTGTAGATGAATGCCACGAGCAGACCGACGACGAGCCCGCCGACGTGCGCCTGCCACGACACGTTGAATCCGGGAATGAACCCGATCACGAGGTTGATTCCGAGCACGAGCGCGATGCCGGCGATGTTCGCGCCGATGTGGCGGCCGATGACGAGGAGCGCGCCGAAGAGGCCGAAGATGGCTCCGGATGCCCCGACCACGGGCGTCGTGAACGACAGGAGTGTGACGGCGACCGAGCCGCCGAGCGCGCTCAGCAGGTAGAGCGTGAGGAAGCGCCAGCGGCCGAGGAGCGGCTCGAGACTGCGTCCGATCATCCACAGGGCGAGCATGTTGAGTCCCACATGCCAGATGCCCGAATGCACCAGAGCGACGGTGAGCAGACGCCAGGGCTGGGAAGTGCCACGGAACTCGGGGTAGAGCAGCGGCGCCCAGTAGTACAGCGCGTCCTGGATGGCGCCGCCGACGCCCGGGATGAGCGTGAGGAGATAGACGAAGGCCGTGATCGCGATGATCGAGTAGGTCACGATGGGCCGGCCGGACGACGCCGACATCGCACGAGGGCGCGACCACCGCCGTTCGGCCTTCTTCTGCGCCGGCGACTGCGCCTTCTGCTGATCGCGCAGGCACTCCGGGCAGATGACCCCGACGGCACCCTGCGTCTGGCACTCCGGGCAGATCGTGCGCAGGCACCGCTGGCACAGCACGAAGCTCTGCCGGTCGGGATGCCGGTAGCAGAAGTTGTCGCGGTTGCGCTGGAAGTCCTGCGTGCTCACGGGGGACCCGTCTCTGTCTCGCCTGGGCTCAGGGATGCGGATGGCCCGGGGCAGCGGTCGCCGCCCCGGGCCGGATGACGCTCGCGCTCAGACGGCGACGACGTCGATCGACTCGATGACGACGGGCTCGACCGGGCGGTCGCCCGCGGCGGTCGGCACCTCGGCGATCGTGTCGACGACGGCCTTCGATGCGTCGTCGACGACCTCGCCGAAGATCGTATGCTTGCCCTGCAGCCACTCCGGGCCGCGGCCGCCCTGGCCGGGGACGGTGATGAAGAACTGCGAGCCGTTGGTGCCCTCGGGCTGGCCGGTGATCGCGTTGCGGCGCAGACCCGCGTTCGCCATGGCGAGCTTGTAGGGAGCGGTGAAGGTGAGCTCGCCGCTGATCTCGTCGTTGAAGTTGTAGCCCGGGCCGCCCACGCCCTGACCGAGCGGGTCGCCGCCCTGGATCATGAAGCCCGAGATGATGCGGTGGAAGATGACGTCCTTGTACAGCGGGCCTTCGCCCGGCTTGCCGGTCGCCGGGTGCGTCCACGCCTGCGAACCGTCGGACAGGCCGATGAAGTTCTGCACGGTGCGAGGAGCCTGGTCGCCGAACAGGTTGACGACGATGTCGCCGTAGTTGGTGTGGATCGTTGCGACAGCTGTGTGAAGCGGCATTTCTACATTGTCTCAGAGTTCCCTGCAACCCCTCCCGTCTCAGCGGTGGTCTGGCAAGATGATGAAGAGACCGACATCCCCACCACAGGGAGGGCAACCGTGAGCGTCAGCCGCAAGCGCAAGAAGGAACTCGAGAAGCTGCAGAAGCAGGCCGGAAACCTCTGGGAGGCCCAGCAGGTTCTGGTCGGGGAGGCCGCGACCGTCGCCCGAGAGGCGAGCCGTCAGCTCGGTCACTACGGTCGCGAGCAGGTCAAGCCGCAGATGCAGGCCGGGTACGACAAGTACGCCGCCCCCTATGTCGACAAGGGCAAGAAGGTCGTGAACAACACGGTCATCCCCGCAGCGGGCGCCGTCGTCGGCTCCGCGCTGTCGGTGTGGGACGCCGCCAACGAGCAGCGCTCGCACCTCGCCGCCGGACGCGGGTTCACCGTGCCGTCGTCGTGGGCGAAGGCCGCGCCGGTTCCGGCGAAGAAGGGCATCGGCGCCGGCGGCGTGATCGCCATCATCCTCGGCATCGCCGCCGCGGTGGGCGTGCTGTACGCCGCGTGGCAGACGCTGCGCGCCGACGACGAGCTCTGGGTCGCAGACGACCCGCTGCGCGCACCGGATGCCTGAGCCCACCACGGGTGAGGCTCTGACGGGCGTCGACCGCGTTCGCGCGGCGGCGGCCGAGCGCGGCCTCGAGGTCGAGATCCGGGAGCGTCCGGCGGCGAACAGCCTGCCGGAGGCTGCCGCGATCCTCGGCATCCCACCGTCGGGCATCGTGAAGACGCTCGTCGTCAAGCGCAGCGACGACACCTACCTGTTCGCCCTGATCCCCGGCGACCGGGCGATCTCATGGCCGAAGCTCCGCGCCATCGTCGGCGTGAACAAGCTCCAGCTGCCGGATCCTGCCCGCGCTCTCGCGGCGACGGGCTACGAGCGGGGGACCATCGTGCCGCTCGGCAGCACGCACGACTGGCCGATCTACGCCGACGCCGAGATCGCGGGGCAGCGCATCGCGATGGGGGCCGGCGCCCACGGCTACAGCATGTTCGTCGACGCCGACGCGCTCATCGCCGCCTACGGCGCGACGGTCGCCGACATCTCGCAGCCCATCGACTGACGGCATCCGGCATCCCTCAGTCCGGAGACGGCAGCTCGATCCCCGCCATCTCGAGGGCGATGTCGACGAGCTTGACGCGTTGCAGCGCGCGGACCTCGGGGAGCGTGAACCACTCGGCGCGATCGGTCGACCCGTCGGTCTCGTTGCGCAGGCGCCCGCCGGTGATGCGGGCGCGGTAGACGATGCGCAGCGTGTGCAGCGGCAGGTCCGCGCCCGGCTTGAGGCGGCGCCCCGGCGGGATCACGCGGGAATGGATGCCGAGGAGCCCGTCGAGCTCGACGCGGTAGCCGGTCTCTTCCTTGACCTCGCGGCGCGCGGCGCTCTCGGGGTCCTCGCCGGACTCGAGGCCGCCGCCGGGCATCGTCCACGCAGCGCGACGACCCTCGTTCCAGTGCGCGAGCAGCAGGCGGTCGTGATCGTCCACGATCACCGCGTAGGCCGCGACGCGCAGGTCCATGCTTCACCCTAACTGCGCGGGGCTCGTGGAAGAACGCAAGAAGCCGGTCCCTCTCGGAACCGGCTTCGTGTCTGTGGAGCCTAGGAGATTCGAACTCCTGACATCCTGCTTGCAAAGCAGGCGCTCTACCAACTGAGCTAAGGCCCCGGGGCTTACGGTGGGGCTACCAGGACTTGAACCTGGGACCTCTTCATTATCAGTGAAGCGCTCTAACCGCCTGAGCTATAGCCCCGTGTGACTGCGGAAACTGCGCTCCGCAACCTCCAAGACTTTACCCGACGAATCGCGAATCTCCGAATCGGGCTGGTTGACTGGGCCCGTGACAGAGATTTCCCATCCTGGTGAACCGCACGGGGTCCGGCTGGGGGAGCGCCTCAACTGGCTCCGCGCCGGTGTTCTGGGCGCGAACGACGGCATCGTCTCGGTGGCGGCGCTGGTCGTCGGCGTCGCAGGCGCGACGACCGACACCGCTGCACTGTTCACCGCCGGCATCGCCGGCCTGGTAGGCGGTGCCATCTCGATGGCCCTTGGCGAGTACGTCTCGGTGAGCAGCCAGCGCGACTCGGAGCGGGCGCTGATCGCCAAGGAGCGCGGCGAGCTGCGCGACATGCCCGAGGCGGAGCTCGACGAGCTCACCCAGCTCTACCGCGACCGGGGCCTGTCGGATGCGACGGCACGTCAGGTCGCCCTCGAGCTGACCGCACACGACGCGCTGTCGGCCCACCTCGAGGTCGAGCTGCACATCGACCAGAACGACCTCGTGAACCCGTGGCACGCGGCGATCTCGTCAGCCATCTCGTTCACGCTCGGCGCGCTCCTGCCGTTCCTCGCGATCCTGCTCCCACCGCCCGAGTGGCGCGTGCCGATCACCTTCGTGGCGGTGCTCATCGCTCTGGCCGTCACCGGCACGGTCTCGGCGCACCTCGGCGGCGCTCCGAAGGGTCGCGCCGCGATCCGCCTCGTCATCGGCGGCGCGCTGGCCCTCGTCGCGACGTGGCTCATCGGCACCCTGCTCGGGACGACGGTGGTCTGACCCGCAAACGCCGAGCGCCGGCATCCGGGATCGAATCCACGGATGCCGGCGCTGCGGCGTTGTGCGTCAGTTCGAGGTGAAGCCGACCAGCAGGCCGCCCGTCACCTTGACCGCGAGGTTGTAGATGCCCGCGATCACGGCGCCGAGCACCGTCACGACCACGAGGTTCAGGATGGCGACGACGGCCGAGAAGGCCAGCACCTGTGGGAAGCTCACGAACTGCGACAGCAGGATGCTGCCGTCGGAGAAGCTCGAGAAGAACTCGTCGGCCTTCGCGATCAGGCCGGTGGTCTGCACCACCAGGAAGACCATCACGAATGCCACCACCGTCACCACCGCGATGGCGATCGCGGCGAGGAAGGACAGCTTGACCGCGGACCAGAAGTCCACGTACACCAGACGCAGGCGAACCTGCTTGGCGCTGGTCTTGTGACTCGATTTCTTGGCGAGCTTGTCGGCTACCGTGCTCATGCGTCAGTGCTCTCTTCGGGGGTCGGGGGCGAGGCATCCGATCCGAGGGTGTCCGTCGACTGGGGGGTCTCGGACGACGGTGCTGCGTCGGCGCCGTCGGTGGCTGCATCCTCGGATTCTTCTGCGAGGCCCCGTTCGCCGTTGCGCGCGATCGCGATGATGCGATCGTCGTCGCTGGAGCGGGCGAACACGACACCCATCGTGTCTCTACCTTTGGCGGGGACCTCGGCCACGGCAGAGCGTACCACCTTGCCGCTGGCAAGAACCACCAAGACCTCGTCGTCCTCGGAGACGATGAGACCGCCCGCGAGATCGCCACGATCCTCGCTCAGCTTGGCCACCTTGATGCCCAGTCCGCCGCGGTTCTGCATGCGGTACTGATCGACCGCGGTGCGCTTCGCGTACCCGCCTTCGGTCACGACGAAGACGTACCCGTCGTCGGCTGCGACGGATGCCGACAGCAGGCTGTCCCCGGCGCGGAAGTCCATTCCCTTCACGCCCGAGGTCGAGCGGCCCATGGGGCGCAGCGCCGAATCGGTCGCCGAGAAGCGCAGCGACATGCCGTGGCGGCTGATGAGGAGGATGTCGTCGCCCTCATCGACCAGCAGCGCGCTGACGACCTCGTCGTCGGGTCCGGCCTCGGCCTCGTCACCCTCGTCGGCCACCTGCCCGCGGAGCTTGATCGCGATGATGCCGCCCTGGCGGTTCGTGTCGTACTCGGTCAGGCGCGTCTTCTTGACGAGGCCGCTGCGGGTCGCGAGCACGAGGTAGGTAGCCACCGAGTAGTCGCGGATGTCGAGGATCTGGGCGATCTCCTCATCGGGCTGCAGTGCCAGAAGGTTGGCGACGTGCTGGCCCTTCGCGTCGCGCCCGGCCTCCGGCACCTCGTACGCCTTCGAGCGGTACACGCGGCCCTTGTTCGTGAAGAACAGCAGCCAGTGGTGCGTCGTGGTGACGAAGAAGTGCTCGACGACGTCGTCGGCGCGCAGCTGCGCGCCCTTGACGCCCTTGCCGCCGCGGTGCTGCTGGCGGTAGTTGTCGCTGCGCGTGCGCTTGATGTAGCCGGCGCGCGTGACCGAGATGACCATCTCCTCTTCGGGGATCAGGTCTTCCATCGACATGTCGCCGTCGAATCCGTGGAGGATGTGCGTGCGGCGCTCGTCGCCGAACTTGTCGACGATCGCCGTGAGCTCCTCGCGGATGATGTCGCGCTGGCGCTGTGGCGTGGCGAGGATCTCGCGGTAGTCGGCGATCTGCAGCTCGAGCTCGGCGGCCTCGTCGATGATCTTCTGCCGCTCGAGGGCCGCGAGGCGGCGCAGCTGCAGCTGGAGGATCGCGTCGGCCTGCGCTTCGTCGACGTCGAGGAGCTTCTGCAGGCCCTCGTTCGCCTCCTGCGCGTTGGGCGACCGGCGGATGAGCGCGATGACCTCGTCCAGCGCATCGAGCGCCTTCAGATACCCGCGCAGGATGTGCATGCGCTCTTCGGCCTTGCGCAGGCGATAGCTCGTCCGGCGGACGATGACGTCGATCTGGTGCTCGAGCCACAGAGTGACGAAGCCGTCGAGCGACAGCGTGCGCGGCACGTTGTCGACGATCGCCAGCATGTTGGCGCCGAAGTTCTCCTGCAGCTGGGTGTGCTTGTACAGGTTGTTCAGCACGACCTTGGCGACGGCATCCCGCTTCAGCACCACCACGAGGCGCTGACCGGTGCGGTCCGAGGTCTCGTCGCGGATGTCGGCGATGCCGGTGATCTTGCCGTCGCGCGCGAGGTCGCCGATCTTGACCGCGAGGTTGTCGGGGTTGACCTGGTACGGCAGCTCGGTGATGACGAGGCAGGTGCGGCCCTGGATCTCTTCGATCGACACGACGGCGCGCATCGTGATCGAGCCGCGGCCGGTGCGGTACGCCTCGCGGATGCCCTTCGTGCCGAGGATCTGCGCGCCGGTCGGGAAGTCCGGGCCGGGGATGCGCTCCATGAGCGCCTCGAGGAGCTCTTCGCGCGACGCCTCGGGGTGCTCGAGCGCCCACAGTGCGCCGGCGGACACCTCGCGGAGGTTGTGCGGCGGGATGTTGGTCGCCATGCCGACCGCGATGCCGACGGAGCCGTTGACGAGCAGGTTCGGGAAGCGCGCCGGGAGCACCGACGGCTCCTGGGTCTGACCGTCGTAGTTGTCGTGGAAGTCGACGGTCTCTTCTTCGATGTCGCGCACCATCTCGAGCGCGAGCTGAGCCATCTTGGTCTCGGTGTACCGCGGGGCGGCGGCGCCCATGTTGCCGGGCGAGCCGAAGTTGCCCTGACCCTGCGCGAGCGGGTAGCGCAGCGACCACGGCTGCACGAGACGGACGAGGGCGTCGTAGATCGCGGTGTCACCGTGCGGGTGGTACTGACCCATGACCTCGCCGACGACGCGCGCGCACTTCGAGAACGACTTGTCGGGACGGAACCCGCCGTCGTACATGCCGTAGATCACGCGGCGGTGCACCGGCTTCAGGCCGTCGCGCACGTCGGGGAGCGCGCGGCCGATGATGACGGCCATCGCGTAGTCCAGGTAGCTGCGCTGCATCTCGAGCTGCAGGTCCACCTGGTCGATGCGGCCGTGGTCGTGCTCGGCGTTCACGTCGGGACGTTCGTCTTCTGCCATGTCTTCTATCTCGTCTTCTTTGTGAACCGCGGTGTCTGGACCCGACGCAGGGTCAGATGTCGAGGAAGCGGACGTCCTTGGCGTTGCGCTGGATGAACGTGCGGCGCGACTCGACGTCCTCGCCCATCAGCACCGAGAAGATCTCGTCCGCCGCGGCCGCGTCGTCGATGGTCACCTGGCGGAGCGTGCGCGTGGAGTGGTCCATCGTGGTCTCCCACAGCTCCTTGGCGTTCATCTCGCCGAGACCCTTGTACCGCTGGATGCCCTCCTTGGGGATCCGCTTGCCGTTCGCGAGACCGTCGGCGAGCAGCGCGTCGCGCTCCTTGTCGGAGTAGACGTACTCGTGCGGGGAGTTGGTCCACTTCAGGCGGTAGAGCGGCGGCATCGCGAGGTACACGAAACCCGCCTCGATGAGCCCACGCATGTAGCGGAACAGCATGGTGAGCAGCAGCGTGGTGATGTGCTGGCCGTCGACGTCGGCATCCGCCATCAGCACGATCTTGTGATACCGCGCCTTGTCGATGTCGAAGTCCTCGCCGATGCCCGTGCCGAAGGCCTGGATCATCGCCTGGACCTCGCGGTTGCCGAGCGCCTTGTCGAGGCGCGCGCGCTCGACGTTGAGGATCTTGCCGCGCAGCGCCAGGATCGCCTGGGTGTGCGGGTCGCGGCCCTGCACCGCGGAGCCGCCGGCCGAGTCTCCCTCGACGAGGAAGATCTCACTGATCGACGGGTCCTTGCTGGTGCAGTCCTTGAGCTTGTCGGGCATCGCAGCGGACTCGAAGACGCTCTTGCGGCGCGCGGTCTCGCGCGCCTTGCGGGCCGCCATGCGCGCGGTCGCGGCGTCCACGGCCTTCGTGATGACGCGCTTGGCCTGCACCGGATTGCGGTCGAGCCAATCGGCGAGCTGGTCGCCGACGACCTTCTGCACGAACGCCTTCGCCTCGGTGTTGCCGAGCTTGGTCTTGGTCTGCCCCTCGAACTGCGGCTCGGAGAGCTTGACCGAGATCACCGCGGTGAGACCCTCGCGGATGTCGTCGCCGGTGAGGTTGTCGTCCTTCTCCTTGAGGAGGTTCTTGTCGCGCGCGTACGCGTTGATGCGCGTCGTCAGCGCAGCGCGGAAGCCCTCTTCGTGGGTGCCGCCCTCGTGGGTGTTGATCGTGTTCGCGAAGGTGAAGACGTTCTCGGTGTAGCTCGACGTCCACTGCATGGCGAGTTCGAGCGAGATGTGGCGGACGGTGTCCTCCGACTCGATCTCGATGATCTCCTCGTTCACGACGTCGGCGTGGCGCACCTTGTTGAGGTATTCGACGTAGTCGACGAGACCGCGCTCGTAGTGGAAGTCGTCGAACGGCTGACGCTCCTCGGAGCCTCCGCCCTCGGCATCCGTCACGTACGTCGACTCGGGGCGCTCGTCGGACAGGGTGATGCGCAGGCCCTTGTTGAGGAACGCGGTCTGCTGGAACCGGGTGCGCAGCGTGTCGTAGTCGAAGTGGACCGACTCGAAGATCGTGTCGTCAGGCCAGAACTGGATGATCGTTCCGGTCTCTTCGGTGGGCTCGCCCTTGGCCAGCGGGGCCTGCGGCTGCCCGCCGTCGCGGTAGGACTGGCGCCAGACGTGCCCCTGGCGCTTCACCTCCACCTCGAGGCGCGTCGACAGCGCGTTGACGACCGACGAACCGACGCCGTGGAGACCGCCCGACACCGCGTACCCGCCTCCGCCGAACTTTCCGCCGGCGTGGAGCACGGTCAGCACGACCTCGACGGTCGACTTGCCCTCGGTGCGGTGGATGTCGACCGGGATGCCGCGGCCGTTGTCGACGCAGCGGATGCCGCCGTCGGGCAGGATCGTGACGTTGATCGTGTCGCAGTAGCCGGCGAGGGCCTCATCGACGGAGTTGTCGACGATCTCGTAGACGAGGTGGTGGAGGCCGCGCTCACCGGTCGAGCCGATGTACATGCCCGGGCGCTTGCGGACTGCCTCGAGACCCTCGAGCACCTGGATGGCGTCTGCCCCGTAGTCGCTGGGAGTTCCGTTGGGAGCCGGAGCAGGCGTTTCGGGTTCCTCGGAAACGTTATCGGGGTTGTCAGACGTCATCTTCGCGAGGGCTCCAAATCCTTCGACACGGGCCCTGACAGTCTATCGGGTAACGGCCCGATCACAGCGCTCTACGCCCCTGTGAGGGGATGAAAATCGCCCGGATGCCTCCCGACGTGGCTTATCCGTAGGTATCGCGCGGACCGCGCCCTGGAATCGTTCTGGGACCCCATTTCCAGGAGGGGACGTCCGGCCCGATGAAGCGGACTGCGTTCACACCCGCTTCCGGGTACCGGCGGACGATCTCCGAGAGGATCTGCGCGCGCATCAGCTGGAGCTGCTTCGCCCACGCCGTCGAGTCGGCCTGGATGGTGAGCGTGGCGTCCGAGAACGCGACCGGGCGGGTGTGCTTCGCGGTGTCCTCGCCGGCCACCTGATCCCACGCACGGACGACGTCCTCCCGCGCGAGCTGGGGGTCCCAGCCGGCCTCGCGGGTGAGGTCGGCGAGCACGTCGCCGACGCCCCGGGGGTCCCGCCCCGGGGCGAACGGGATGTTGTCGTCGTCCTCGGTGCGCCGGCGGCGCTTGCGGTACGACCGGGCGGAGGGCTCGAGTCCGCGCAGGCGCAGGTACGTCGCGATCGTCTCCGGGACGGCCGTGCGGTCGAGCGGCTTGGCTTTCTGCGGGACGGATGCTGCGTCCCCGGGCTGTCCGGCCCCTGAGCCTGTCGACGGATCAGGCATCTCCGGCCTCCGCGTCAACGGGTCCGACGATGCGGCCGGCCTCGACGCGCACCATCCGCGCACGAAGCTCGCCGGGGACATCGCCCTCGACCGCCGCCGTGACCACGACCTGCTCGTAGTCGGACGCGAGGTGCGCGAGGCGTGCGCGACGGTCGGTGTCGAGCTCGGCGAAGACGTCGTCGAGGATCAGCACCGGGTCGCCGAGGCGCGAATCCGCCCGCAGCAGCTCCGCCGACGCGAGCCGGAGCGAGAGTGCGACCGACCACGACTCGCCGTGCGACGCGTACCCCTTCACCGGAAGTCCGCGGATCCGCAGCAGCAGGTCGTCGCGGTGCGGTCCCACCAGAGTGAGGCCGCGCTCGAGCTCGGACGTGCGCTTCGCCGCGAGCGCCTGACGGAAGAGCTCGGCGATGCGGGTGGTCGAGGCATCCGTCCGTCCGTCATCGGAAGTCTGGCCGGGCGACGCGGGGGAACCCGAGCCGCTGTCGCCGTCTTCGCCGGTGTCGGCGCCCGCGACCGAGAGGGCCCACTCGATCTCGGGGTTGTGGTCGGCGCCGGCGATCGCCGTGTAGGCGGCGGCGAGCGGGGGCGCGAGGTCGGTCGCGAGGGAGAGACGTGCCGCGATGAGCTGGGTGCCCAGCGAGACGAGCTTCTCGTCCCAGACATCGAGGGTCGAGAGGGCGTCGCCGCGGATGCCGCGCGCCTTCGCCGACTTGAGGAGTGCCGTGCGCTGCTTGAGTACGCGGTCGTAGTCGGCCAAGACTGCCGCCATGCGGGGAGTGCGCTGCACCAGGAGCTGATCGGCGAAGCGGCGGCGCGCGGACGGATCGCCGCGCACGATCTGCAGATCTTCGGGGGCGAAGAGCACGACCTGCGCGTAGCGGGGAAGCTCCGCCGGCTTCACCGGGGCGCCGTTGACCCGCGCCTTGTTGGAACCCTGGCGGTTCACCTGCGCCTCGAGCTGCACGCGACGCTCGCCGTGGGCCAGTCGCGCACGGATGATCGCGGCATCCGCCCCGTCACGCACCATGGGCGCGTCGTTCGAGACCCGATGCGAGCCCAGAGTCGCGAAGAAGCCGATGGCCTCGGCGAGATTCGTCTTGCCCTGACCGTTGCGGCCCACGAACACGTTGGGACCGGGCCCGAGCTCGACGTCGGCGGCCGCGTAGTTGCGGAAGTCGACGAGACTCAGGTGCTCCACGATCACCGGACAAGCCTAATGACCGGCTCCGACGACGGGCTGATCAGCGAAGGAGCAGGTTGGGCTGCAGCAGGTAGCGGAACGAGTCCGAGCCGGCGCGGTCGACCGAGGTCTGCGGGGTGATGAGCACGGGGCTCAGCTTGTTCGCGTTGTCGCTCGAGGTGAACGTGATGCGCACGAACTCGCTCTTCACGGCGCCGAGCGACTCGAGCAGGTACTGGGGGTTGAGACCCAGGGTGACCTCGTCGCCGCCGAGCAGCGTCGCGTCGACGGACTCGGTGGCGCGAGCCTGCTCGGTGCCCGAGGCATCCATCGACACGCTGTCGGACGTGAAGGTGAACCGCAGCGGGGCCGAACGGTCGAGGACGAGCGACACACGGCGCACGGCCTCGGCAAGCTCGGCGGTGTTGACGACCGCGTGGTGCTCGGTCTGCTCGGGGAACAGGCGCCGAACCGGCGGGAAGTTGCCCTTGATGAGCAGCGACGTCACGGTCTTGTTGCCGGCGGTGAACGCGATGATCTCGCGGTCGCCCGACCCGGAGAACGCGATCGAGATGTCGCCGCCGTGTGCGAACGTCTTGCCGACCTCGGTCAGGGTGCGCGCGGGCACGAGTGCTGTCGTCGACTCGTCGCTCGCGGCGGTGCCGCCGTCCCACGGGATCTCGCGGAGCGCCACGCGGTAGCGGTCGGTGGCGACCAGGCTGAGGCTCGTTCCCGAGACCTCGAGCTGCACGCCGGTGAGCACGGGGGTGACGTCGTCGCGGGACGCGGCGAATGCGACCTGCGCGATGGCGGTGGCGAAGTCCTCGGAGGGGACGAGGCCGGAGTCGCCGGTGACCTCGGGGATCGCGGGGTACTCCTGCACCGGCATCGAGGCGAGGGTGAAGCGCGCGGAGCCGCAGGTGAGCAGGATGCCGCCGTCTTCGTCGACTTCGATCTGGATCGGCGCGTTCGGCAGGCGGCTGGCGATGTCGGAGAGCAGCCGGCCGTGGACGAGGATCGTGCCCGGTTCGTCGACGGTCGCCTCGATCGTGGTACGCGCGGACGCTTCGTAGTCGAACGCGGCCAGCGAGAGGCCTTCAGCGGATGCCTCGATCAGCACGCCCGCGAGGATCGGCTGAGGGTTGCGCTGCGGCAGGAGTTTGACGACGAACGATACGGCTTCGCTGAACACATCGCGATTGACGTGGAACTTCACGAACGCTCCCTCTGCAGCGGGCCCTTCGACTGCGGGCTCGGGGTTCTCATGCTAGTGCCAGCCTCGGAGATTGCCAGTCCGCCTTCTCGTCTCGGGGCTTGTCCACCGCAAAGGTGATCGGACGGGTTTCATCACAAAGATTTCTTGTCATGGTGTTAACGGGTGTGGAAACTGTGGACAACTGCCGCGTTGCCAGTCGGGAGACGGAAACCACACTCTTGTGAGTTGTGGAGACGCTCCGGAGAGCGCTCGGAAAGACGAATGACAAAACCTGTGGATTCCGCAATCCATCCACAGGTCTCCCCCGCTCGTTCACAGCAGTTTCCGCAGCTTGGGAGAGTTATCCACAGGTTTTCCACACTGTGAAGAACCGAAATGATGGCCCTGCTCACCGCGCGTGTCAAGAACTTCTTCCGGCATATGCGACGAAGGGCCGGTGCGTCGTGACGCACCGGCCCCTGGAGGGGTGTAGACGAGACGGTCAGCGACCGTTGCGGCCCAGCTGAGCGGTGATCTCGGTGACCTGGTTGTAGATCGACCGGCGCTCCTTCATGAGCTCGCTGATCTTCTTGTACGCGTACATCACGGTCGTGTGGTCGCGGTTGCCGAACAGCTGCCCGATCTTGGGCAGCGACAGGCTCGTACGCTCACGACACAGGTACATGGCGATCTGGCGGGCTTGGGCGACCTGCTGAGACCGGCTCGAGCCGTACAAGTCGTCGACCGTGAGCTTGAAGTAGGCCGCGGTCGCCGTGATGATGTCGGTCGGCGAGATGACGTTCGCGTCGTCCTGGTCGACGATGTCGCGCAGCACGGTCTGGGCCAGCGACATGTCGAGCGTCGAGCGGTTGAGGCTCGCGAAGGCCGAGACGCGGATGAGTGCGCCCTCCAGCTCGCGGATGTTCGACGACACGACGGTCGCGATGTACTCCATGACCTCGTCGGGGATGTGGAGTCGCTCGGACTGCGCCTTCTTGCGGAGGATCGCGATACGCGTCTCGAGGTCGGGCGCCTGCACGTCGGTGATGAGGCCCCACTCGAACCGGCTGCGCATGCGGTCCTCGAAGCCGGTGAGGTGCTTCGGGGGCACGTCGCTCGTGATCACGACCTGCTTGTCGTGGTCGTGGAGCTGATTGAACGTGTGGAAGAAGGCTTCCTGCGTCTCGGCGCGGCCCTGCAGGAACTGGATGTCGTCGATCAGCAGGATGTCGACATCCCGGTAGCGCGCCTGGAACGCCGAGCCGCGGTTGTTGGCGATCGAGTTGATGAAGTCGTTGGTGAATTCCTCGCTCGACACGTACCTCACGCGGATGCCGGCGTAGAGGCTCAGCGCATAGTCGCCGATCGCGTGGAGGAGGTGGGTCTTGCCCAGACCTGAGTCGCCGTAGATGAAGAGCGGGTTGTACGCCTTGGCCGGCGCCTCGGCGACCGCGACCGCCGCGGCATGGGCGAAGCGGTTGGACTGCCCGATGACGAAGTTGTCGAACGTGTACTTCGGGTTCAGTCGCGTATCGCTGCGCGAGACGGATGCTGTGTCCACCGGTTCGTCGAGCGGCGGGCGTCCGACCGGCGGGCCGGACTGCAGTCCGACCGGCGACGCGATCGGCGCCGCCGTGGACTGGACCGGAATCGGTGCGGTGAGGTGCACGTCGGCGAGATCCGGGTTCACGACGACGCGGAAGTTCGACGCAGGGTCCTGGACGTCCTGGCCGACGCGCGTCAGAGCCTCGAGGATCGGCGCGCGCATGCGCTTGGTGAACTGAGCCGCGGTCAGATCGTTGGGGACGTCGAGATAGAGCGTCCCGCCCATCACTCCCTGCGGAACTGCCAGGCTGATGAAGCCGTGCAGCTGCGGCGTGATGCGATCGTCTCGCACGAGTTCGTCCAGAACGGCCGTCCAGACCGGTACATCTGGAACTTCGTGCGGTGTCATGGCCCCCCCGGGTTGTTGATGATTCCACCGGAGGCCGCGGAAACGTCGGTCCAGGCCTGTGGATAACTGCCGGAGCCACGCTAGTCAGGAGGCGTCGCGTGAGCAAACTCCACTGTAGAACCGGCCTGCGTGTCGGTGCCAGGGTCGATCGCCTCCCCGGTGCATAATGACACGTTCTGCGCTCGGTTTGAGTTCTCGGGCAACTCGACGTAGCCTTAATCGGTTGACTTATGCCCTCGTGGCAGTCGCCCCTGTACACACGTCCCCGGTCTTGAGCGTCCCGGTGACACCTGATCGGAAGTAGTCCCCATGAGCAAGCGCACCTTCCAGCCCAACAACCGTCGTCGCGCCAAGAAGCACGGCTTCCGCGCCCGCATGCGCACGCGCGCCGGCCGTTCGATCCTGTCGGCTCGCCGCGCCAAGGGGCGCACCGAGCTCTCGGCCTGAGCCGAGCGGTGCTCGCGAGGCCGCACCGACTCACCCGCGGATCGGAGTACAAGGCCGTTGTCCGTCGGGGTCGTCGGTGTGCCGGAGCGCACACCATCACCTACGTGAACCGCGTCGTGACCGATGGTCCGGCGCGGTTCGGCTTCATCGTGAGCAAGCAGGTCGGTGGCGCCGTCGTGCGCAACACCGTCCGTCGCCGGCTGAAGGCGCTGTGCTTCGAGTCCATCGACTCGGTCGCACCCGGCAGCGAGGTCGTGATCCGCGCACTGCCCAGTGCGGCATCCGCGTCCTTCGATGATCTGCGCAGCGACGTCGTGAAGTGCCTCGCACGGAGGGCCGCATGAGCGTTCTTCCCGCCTACGCGTTCGGAGACGCCGAGTTCGCGGCATCCGATTCGCTGCGCAGCATCCCTCTGCTCCCCCGCAACGCGCTGCTCGCGCTGCTGCACGGCTACCGCGCCACGATCTCGCATACCTACGGCGACGTCTGCAAGTACTACCCGTCGTGCTCGGCCTACGCCGTCGGCGCGGTGCAGCAGCACGGCGCCGTCGTCGGTTCGGCGCTGACCGCGGCGCGCATCGCACGCTGCCACCCCTGGGCCGTCGGCGGCGTCGACGACGTGCCGCCCCGCAAGAACTTCCGGCACGCGCTGACCCGCCACGGGTTCGTCGTGCCTGCCCCCACCGGAAAGGACTGATCCTCCACATGGATCTCTTGTCAGCCCTCGCCTCGACGCCGTCGCCGTCCGCTCCGGCGACGAACGGCGGATTCGATCTCTTCGGGATCATCCTGTGGCCGCTCAAGTGGGCGGTCGAGGCGGTGCTCGTCTTCTGGCACTGGCTCTTCACCGCGATCGGGCTTCCGCCGGCAGACGGCATCACGTGGGTGCTGGCGATCGTCGGCCTCGTGATCGTCGTGCGTTCGGCGATGATCCCCCTCTTCGTTCGGCAGATCAAGAGCCAGCGCAAGATGATGGAAATCGCTCCTGAACTGCGGAAAGTCCAGGAGAAGTACAAGGGCAAGAAGGACCAGCTCTCGCGCGAGGCCATGAGTCGCGAGACTATGGCGCTGTACAAGAAGCACGGCACCACCCCGGTCTCGAGCTGCCTGCCGCTGCTCGTGCAGATGCCCGTCTTCTTCGCGCTGTTCAGCGTGCTCAACGACGTCACCAAGCACTACGCCGCCGGCACCGGTGGTGTGGGCCTCCTCAGCGCCGAGCTCACGGCCGAGTTCTACAACGCGAAGCTGTTCGGCGTCGCGTCGCTGCACGAGACGCTCATCCAGGCATGGCAGGCGGGCAACACCCCGGCGATCATCATCCTGGTCACGCTCGTCGTTCTGATGATCGCTTCGCAGTTCTTCACGCAGCTGCAGATCATCTCGAAGAACCTCTCCCCCGAGGCGAAGACCGGCCAGGCCTACCAGATGCAGCGCATCATGCTGTACATCCTGCCGCTGGGCTTCATCTTCTCGGGTGTCTTCTTCCCGCTCGGTGTCGTCATCTACTGGTTCGTGTCGAACCTGTGGACCATGGGCCAGCAGTTCCTCGTCATCCGCGAGATGCCGACCCCCGGCTCCGACGCGGCCAAGGCGCGCGAAGAGCGTCTCGCGAAGAAGGGCAAGGCGATCGATGCCTCGGGCAAGGTCGTCCCGATGGAGAAGTACGTCGCCGAGCAGCAGCGCCTGTACGAAGAGGCCGAGCGCGCGAAGGCCTCGGCGCCGAAGCGTCAGCAGCCGGTGAGCAAGCAGCGCGCGAAGAAGCAGGGTCAGAAGCAGCCCGGATCCGGCCAGAAGCAGGGCGGCCAGGTCTCCGGTGGGACCGACCAGGGCAATCCCGGCTCCGGCTCCGCTTCCTGAAGCTCCCGACCGACGTCACACACGAGGATCACGCCATGACCACGTCCCCTGAGTACGCCCCTGCCGAAACGCGCGAAGAGCGGGTCCCCGCGACCGTCGCCCAGCTCGAGGAAGAAGGCGACGTCGCCGCCGACTTCATCGAGGGTCTTCTCGACATCGCCGACATCGACGGCGACCTCGATCTCGATGTGCGCGCGGGCCGCGCGTACGTATCGGTCGAAGCGCCGTCCGGCGGATCGGTCGACCTGATCGCGGCACCCGACACCGTTCAGGCGCTCCAGGAGCTGACGCGCATCGCGGTGCAGAACCGCACCGGTCGCTTCTCGCGCCTGATCCTCGACATCGGCGGCTCGCGTGACGCTCGCCAGAACGAGTTGACCGCTCTCGTCGACCGCGCGATCGCCCGGCTGGATGACGGTGCCTCGCAGGCGTCGTTGCCGGCGATGTCGAGCTATGAGCGCAAGGTCGTCCACGACATCGTCGCCGAGCGCGGCTTCGTGTCCGAGTCCTACGGCGAGGGTGCCGACCGCCACACGGTGATCCGTCGCGGCTGAGCCGCGCGTTTCACGTGAAACAGGCGTACTGAGCTTGTCGAAGAATCGATGATCGAGATCGAGCAGGAACCCCCGGCCGCCGCCGAGATCTTCGGCGACCGCATCGACGTCGCGCGGAAGTTCGCCGAAGCGCTCGGACAGCACGGTGAGGAGCGCGGGCTCATCGGGCCGCTCGAACCGCCGCGCCTCTGGTCGCGCCACATCCTGAACAGCGCGGTCATCGCTCCCCTGTTCTCCGGCCGAGTCGGTGACGTGGGGTCGGGCGCCGGGCTTCCGGGGCTCGTGCTCGCCATCGCGCGTCCGGACGTCGAGTGGGTCCTGATCGAGCCGATGGAGCGCCGGGTCGCGTGGCTGTCGGAGCAGGCAGAGTCTCTCCAACTCGACAACGTCGAGGTGCTGCGCGCACGGGCCGAGGATTGGAAGCGCGGTCCTTCGCTGGATGCCGTCACCGCCCGTGCCGTGAGCGCGCTGCGCACCCTGGTGCCGATCACCGCTCCCCTGGTCCGCGACGGCGGCGAGCTCATCCTCCTCAAGGGGACGAGCGCCACGAACGAGATCGAGGCGGCTGAGAAGCAGCTCCGCAAGTTCAAGGTGACGAACCCGCGCGTCGAGATCGTCGGCGAAGCCCTGCTTCCGGAGCCCTCGCGCGTGATCCGAGCGACGGTCCGCTGAGGGCGGCCGCCAGCAGCTCCGCTTTCGCGGCGTTCGGGGGCTAGCGCGTCGAGGCGCCCGGGACCTCGCGCCTGGACGCGGGTTTCTTCGGTCGATGAGCGATGAGCGATGCGTGCGCTGCGCTCGGCGCAAGGTCGCGGGTGCCTCCAACTCGATGCTTGTCCTGGCTGAGGTTGAGTGCATTCGTTGTCGGAGCTCGTCGGTCCGACGGCTGCTCAGTGGATCCGGCGCTCCGCAGATCGCCCGGCGGCGAGGTATCCTCGTGAGCTCGCGTTCCGTGGAACGCGTCGGCGTGGGCCCGACGCACCGGGCATGTTTCACGTGAGCTCGGAGTCTGCCATTCGCTGCCCCGTAGGATGCCGCTACTCGCAATTCGCCGGCGGCCTCGACGGCTGGCAGCACCGCGCGTCGAGCCCTCCCATCGCGGCGTCGGCGCTGGAACCGAGCGATGCCGCGGTCGAGCATCAGGCTGAACACTCACGATGGATGCACTGGGGCTGTGATGGTGACCACGACGCACCATCGGCTGCGTTGTGTGTCACTGCCTGTGACGGGTGCAGTGTCCCTTCGTTCGATCATCGTGCGCTGCGACATCCGCCCGGCGATGCCCGGACCGGAGTTCGACGCGCGAGGCTGCTGGCGTTGGAACCGAGCGATGCCGCGCTCGACCATCAGGCTGAACGCTCACGATGGATGCACCTGGGGTGGTGAAGGTGACCACGACGCACCACCGGCTGTGTCTTGTGCCGCTGCCGGCAAGGGGCGCAGTGTCCCTTCGTTCGATCATCGTGTGCTCCGACATCCGTCCCGCGGTGCCCAGAGCGGAGTTCGACGCGCGAGGCTGCTGGCGTTGGAACCGAGCGATGCCGCGCTCGAGCATCTGGCTGGACGTTCACCCGGATGCGCCTGATGGGATGTCTTCCGTCTCGGCTGTTGCCAACAGACACTGGCGGTCAGTGCTCTGGAATGTGCCCGGTCGTATGGCGAAGCGTCGGTCCGCGCCGTGACAGCAACCATCTGGCTTGGGTGTGTTGTCGTTTTAGTGCGCGTGCTGTGTGCTGGTGGTCGTACGCCCGTCACTTCTCGCCACTTCGCCACCCCGCGCTTGATCGCGGCATCAGCGCTCCTGACACGGTGGCGCGAGACGGCACGCGTCCCGCCGCCGCACAGACTCCGGCTCAGGCACATGTGGGCGGCACCTAAGTTGCTCGCTTGCGCGACTCCTGGGTCGGGGAGGCACCCAGTTCTGGAAAGGATGGCGCCGTCGCTGGGGTGTACGGCCACTGGACGCGCCTGCGGTCGCGGGCTCTCATTGCGAGGAGGCCTCGGGATCTGGTCGACCGCACCGCCGAGCCGGTGTCATCGATCACGTTTCACGTGAAACATTTGAGTACTCGGTGCATCTGCTATCAGCTGGCCGTCGCTGTCCGACGCAAAGCTCGCAGCAGCGTGCCGCTGCGCAGTGGCGTCTTGAGGGTTAGGCGAGCTGAGACTGCCCGGTCGCGCATTCCCATATGTCGTCATGCGCCCCAGCGCCGACGGCAGGTGCCCGGGGTCGCGGAAGTGAAATCGGCTTGGACGCTTCGGGTATCCCGGGATTCTCCTTCGACGAGTGTTCAGCATCCGGTCAACTGTGTCGTGAGCGATGTGGTCGATGACGTTTCACGTGAAACATGGGTGGCGCATCCGGATAGACCGCCGGTCGCTCGATGGGAACTGTTCGGCGCGAGTCAGGCGCCGGCACGGGGGTTGGGTCCGTGTCGGCTGTTAGGGCACCACGGTGTTCTTGGCTTGCCGAGCAGACGCGAGGAGGTGGAATGCCGCCGCCGCAGTTCGCGCCGTGATTCCCCGTGCGGAAGTGGCTGGCGGACCGTCGCGGGAGTTCACGCGCGGCGGACGCATCCGGCATCCCCGGCTCGGCTTGCGAGGAGCCTCCGGCATTCGGCCAGCCGTCGCACGCCGTGCCATGGACTACGTTTCACGTGAAACAAGCGGCGGTGAACAGAGATCGATGGTCGACGGCTCACCGCGGTGCGGGGCCGCATCGACCAGGACGCCGGCGCGGACATAACGCCCGCGCCCATCCGCCGACCCGGTTGTGTCCTGCGGAGTGAGTGGCGGTAGGGCGACGCAGCGTCGCGCGATGCGCGTGGTGACTGTTCTCGATGTAGAGAGTGGGTGGCATGCTGACTCTGAGCGTGCGCGGCCATCAGGGGCTCCCGTCGCGTCGGGCTTCCTTCCGCTGACGACTGCCGGCATCATGGGCCCACCCTCCGACTGAGTTTGAGGTATCGGGTCTACCGTGCTGCGCCGTTGTGTCGCCGACCACGTTTCACGTGAAACATGCGGCTCGCCGGGTCTATGAATGTCCGCTCTACGCGGCGTGCGTGGGGCCTGAGTAAGACGCTGCCGCGGGGTTGCATCCGTGTGGCTTCCCCGCGGCAGCGACTTTGCGCCTTCGGAGCAAAACGAGAAGCGCCTTCGCAGCGGCGCACGGATTGCCGCAGCTCCACGCGACAATCCACCTCAGTGCACCAATCGGTGGCGCGATGGGTCGGTGGCAGTGCGTGCACTTCCCCACCCCTCGCGGTCAGTGGACGCATCTTGCGGCTCAGGGCGGCGCGGCCCGCGCCGGGGCAGATTGCCGCGGCCCCGCGATCGTTTCACGTGAAACATTGACAGATTGGCGACTGGATCAGTGAACCCGCGTGTAGCAAGCCGTGGACCGACGAGACGATGCCTGTCCGGTCCGCAATCGGCGAATGCGTAGGCAGCAAATGAGTCACACCGTCAGTCTCGGGCTGCACGACCCGAAGTCGTAGTGGAGCATCAGCCGTGGAGGTCAGCCATGCGAAAGCCGGTGCGATCGCGCAGGTAGACCCGTCGCTCAACGGGCAAGCAGTCGGGTTCCCTCGTGTGGGCCAGAGAGCCGACGACCCACGGTTGCTCTGCCGGCGAGTCGCGACCCCCGACTCGGCGCGGTCGCTCTGTCACTACGGTCTCGGCGTGGACCGAACACGCACCCGCCTACATTCTGCGCGGCGAGACGGACCGATCCCCGCTGACGCTGACGAATGATCGCGCCGAGTTCCTTGGATTGGCGCGCTTCGCGGGACGTCCCGCCCACGCCGTCGCCGCACCGCGGCATGGATGCAGAGGTGGCCGCGCCGAACCGCTGCGGACGCCTTCAAGAACGGTGGCGGAGCGCGTGCGAACCTGCGTTGACGGTTGAGCAGGCGCATTGCGCTCACTGCCTTCGGCGAACTTCTGAAGACTTGACCTGATCGGACACAGCGGTGCGCTGGCCGACGAGCACTTGATACGCGCGACTCTCCGCCCCTCCCGGGGGCAAGAAGAGAGGCCCGCGTACCTCGCGCGCGGCTCTCATGTCTCACGTGACGACACCCACCACTTTGCAACGCAAGTCCCGCTCGAGCGCTCCGCCACTTGTCGCGTTCGTGCGGCGCGGGCGTCCAGTCACCGCACTATGAAACTGGCGTGCTTGCGGTCATCCTGGCCGCGGCGACGTGTCATCAATGGGCAGCTGAAGCCAGTCGGGGCGAGATTCTCCTTAAACCAGCGGAAGCAGTGGCCGCCGTTGTACCGGGCGGCCCGGTCGAAGGAGGCGACTCGCGGGGAGCCCACTAGCGGTGATGAGTGCCAGGACGCCCTGGCTGCGCAGCTGCGACCGGGAGATGGCTCGCGGTACCCTCCGTGCAGAGCGAACGGGAGCCTCTTCGTTCCACGCTGCCGAGGACCACGTCGACCGGGCGGGTCTCCAGGGCGGCCCCGCGTGACCACAGCCTGCGGCAGGTCCCATTGACCAGTTCGTCTCGCGTGGGCGCCCGATTCCCAACTGCCACGCCTCCGGAGTCGATCGAACTGCCGCGCCGAATCATTCGGCGTTGACGATGCCCGGCGTCCACAAGCCGCTGGACGGAGCGCGACCGGCGAAGTTCCGCACTGTCAACAGGCATGTACGGGGCGCCCTGCCATCGGCGAGGTTCGGGCGCTGCGCATGAGCGTCGAAGCATCGTTGTGCTCGCGCGAACCTTCATGCCTCACGACCGACGCGACTGTCGCCAGCGACGTGCGGCAGTTCGCGGCTGAACCGCGCGCTCCGTTTCACGTGAAACCGCACCGACGTGTGAGCGCCGTTGACCAGGCGACAATCATGCGAGGCGTAGCAGGCGGAGGCAGATCGTCGCACGGTAGCGTACCCGGAACCTGCATGATGCGGCGCCGTGGCAATCGTTCCGTCGCGAAGGACGGAGGGAGAGGTGATCGCCATCTTGCGCGTGGGCGCCGCTTGTCAGAGTGGCCCGTCGATCGCGATGAGAATGACGTTTGCCTTCCGACGCATAGTTTCACGTGAAACATACGCGGCCTTCCGGCTGGAACTCAGTCTCTCCAGGACTGCGACCGGTGAGCTGCTTGGATAGCCAGGCGCCTCTGGTCCCGTTGAGAGAGTGGGCACCGCACGGTGCCGGCTGGCGAGACCAGGCGGTTCCGCTCGCTCTATCCGTCCCGCGTTGCCCGTGAATGAAGGGCACGTCCAGATCAGTGCAGTGCTCCCCTGAGCGGAGGAGATCGGATCGCTTTGGGCGACCCGCAGCCACAGCCCCGCGCGCCGGCGCAATCATCGCGAGCAGGGATGGTGTCGTCAGCGCGTCGACCCGTCGCAGCTCAATGGCCCCGCGCCAAACTAATCCACTCCCTGAGCCACGCATGCCAAGCTCGGCCGGGACCTTGGAGTCGAGCGGGTGTGGCGAAGGGCGTCGACGTCAGCCGTCGATGCCCGATGAAGTCAGCGCGCTCAACGATGCAGCTTTGCGATCGAGGCGCACTGCCATGGGACTCTGGCTCAAAACTGCGGGTGGGGCTTCAAGCGTGACCGTCCGGAAGGAGGGTAGCCACGACGGGTGATGAGCGTCTGGAGTCGGGCCGCTCTCCGCGCCTCATCTCGGCTCGCTCATCGAATCGGTGCCATCGACGAGCCGGCGCGACTGATGGCTTGCATGTCTGGATGAGCGTCTCCTCGCCAAGAAGTGGTGCTCGCGACGTCGCCGTCGACTGAGAGAAAGTCGCGATTGGCGCAAGCTGGGCTCGCGACCAGGTCGTGACCCGGTCGCCAGCGTCTGAAGATCGTGACTGTTCCCCGCGTCGGTCCTTGCAGCGAAGGCTGGGCTGTGCGGCAACGCCGCAGAGAGTGTCACGTGAAATGCCGTGTGCACCGCCGAACCGACCATCAGGACTGGGAACGTCGCCGAAGCCGTCGCAAGGGCGGTTCGCCGCGTTCGCCGTGTCGTCGCGCCATCCCATCCAGGCGTCGGGGTTGATCGTGCGAAGCGCTCGGGGCGGGTTGGTTCCGACAAGAACAGCAAGAGGGCTTTACGGTGGCCCGCGATCTGTGCCGATCGGGGTTGCCGCCGGCCTATGCGTCCTGATGCCGAATTGAGCGACGACTCTCACATTCGCGCCCTTCTTTCACGTGAGCTCCCGCGTTCGACGTGACACGAACCCGGCGAGGCGCGCCACGCGTGCGTGCCCGCTCTCTTGGGTAATCCCGTGTTTCACGTGAAACGGCGCACCGAGGCGCCGCGCGTGCGTGCCCGCACTCGCACGCGAGCTCCCGCGTTTCACACGAAGTAGAGAGCACCGAACCGCCGAACATGCGCCCGCTTTCGCGGATAGCGCCCGCGTTTCACGTGAAACGGACCACACCGCCGCGCCGCGCTCGCGCCCCGCATTCAATGCCGTATGCGGCGCCCGGAGACTGGGCTTTGGCGCCCGAACTCGGACGTCTCAAGTGCGCATCCGGAGCGGGGTGGCGTGGGAGAACCAGCCCGTTGCCGCACCCGTCACACGTGAATTCTTGACTGATGAGCGGGCCGCGGCGCCCTTCGGGCGCGGGGTAAGACGCAGCCGGCTCCTTGACCCGCACTCGGTCAGATGAGGGATTTCTCAGTCGAATCCGAGCGGCGGGTTGGCGTGCCCGAACGGCTCGCGCGGGGTTGACTAGGGAGGGTGGATGATCCACGCGGAACGGTAAGGGACGAATGAATAAGTGGCTCCGACGGCTGGGGATGGGGGGAAGGCGGGATAGGGTGGAAGACGATGTTGAGCGGCTCGGGCACGGGGGAGAGTTTCACGTGAAACAACCCGACGAGAGCGAGGCTCAGGCATCCTTCTCGTCCGATGAGTCGCCGACCGTCTGGACACCGCAGTCTGCGGAGTCGCCGGACGCCTCCACGCCGGTTGCCGCCGACAGCGAGATCCACTCGCACAGTGAGAGCGCCGTGTCCCACGGAGCCGCCGTCTCCGAGGAAGCCGCCGTCCCGGAAGAAGCCGCCGTCCCGGAAGAAGACATCGTTCCCGTCGGAGACGCCGTTCCCGATGAGATCGCCAACTCCCGCCAGGCCGACGTGCCTGATGAGATCACCTCGCACGACGACGAGGTTGAGCGCGCAGACTCCGACGGCGATGTCGCATCGGCTGAGTACGCTGACTACGCACCCGAAGTCATCGCATCCCCCGAGGGCTCCACCGTCACGCAGGAAGAGGAATCCCCCATCGTGCAGCAGGACGGCGCCGCTCTCGCGCAGGAAGAAGACGACTCCCCCATCGCGCGGGAGCTCGCAGATCTCACCGCACGTCGCAAGGCGCTCGAAGAAGCCGACGTCCAACTCACCGGCCGCACGCGAGTCCTCACCGTCTCGAACCAGAAGGGCGGCGTCGGCAAGACGACGACCACGGTCAACCTGGCCGCCGCCATGGCCGAGCGCGGGGCGAAGGTGCTCGTGGTCGACCTCGACCCGCAGGGCAACGCTTCGACGGCGCTGGGCGTGCCGCACACCGCCGATACGCCGAGCGTGTACGACGTGCTCATCGACGAGTTCCCGCTCGCCGACATCATCCAGGTGAGCCCGGAGTCGCCCAACCTGCTCTGCGCGCCGAGCACCATCCACCTTGCGGGCGCCGAGATCGAGCTCGTGTCGCAGGTCGCACGCGAGCACCGACTGCGCGTCGCTGTCGACGACTATCTCGCGAACAACCCGGGCGAGCTCGACTTCATCCTCATCGACTGCCCGCCCTCGCTCGGACTCCTCACGATCAACGCCTTCACCGCGGCGAGCGAGCTCCTCATTCCGATCCAGTGCGAGTACTACGCACTCGAGGGCCTGAGCCAGCTGCTCGGTACGGTGCGGATGATCCAAAAGCACCTCAACCCCCGCCTGGAGCTGTCGACCATCATGCTGACGATGTACGACGGGCGCACGAGGCTCGCGCAGCAGGTTGCCGACGAGGTGCGCGCCCACTTCCCCACCGAAGTGCTCGACACGATCATCCCGCGTTCGGTGCGCGTCTCAGAGGCGCCGAGTTTCGGGCAGTCGGTTCTCGCTTACGATGGACAGTCGGCCGGCGCCATCGCGTATCGCGAGGCGGCTGTCGAGATGATCCGGCGCGACAGCGCCTCGAATGAAAGGGGCGCGTGATGGCAGCGAAGCGCACAGGACTCGGCCGCGGAATCGGCGCACTGATCCCGACCAGCGAGCAGGCCGACGAGCGTCCCGCAGATGTCTTCTTCCCCCGCGCCGTGGCCGTGGCCGAGGCGGAGCCGCCCGCGGAGATCGTCGAGTCCGACGGGCAGGAGGATCTCGTCGCGGTGCCCGGCGCCCGCCTGGCGCATATCGACCCGCACGACATCGTGCCCAACCCGCGTCAGCCGCGGACGAACTTCGACCCGGAGCACTTCGCGGAGCTCGTGCACAGCGTGCGCGAGTTCGGGGTGCTGCAGCCCGTGGTCGTCCGGCTCAACGAGAAGGGCGACTACGAGCTCATCATGGGTGAGCGTCGTACGCGCGCCGCCCGTGAGGCCGGACTCACTTCGATCCCCGCGATCGTGCGCGACACCGCCGACGAGCACCTGCTCCGCGACGCCCTGCTCGAGAACCTGCACCGCTCGGAGCTGAATCCCCTCGAAGAGGCGTCGGCATACCAGCAGCTGCTCGAGGACTTCGGCATCACGCAGGAAGAGCTCGCCACCCGCATCGGCCGCTCGCGTCCGCAGATCAGCAACACGATCCGCCTTCTCAAGCTCCCCGTGCCGGTGCAGCAGCGGGTCGCCGCAGGAGTGCTCACCGCCGGTCACGCACGCGCGATCCTGTCACTCGAAGACCCGACGGCCATGCAGCGTTTCGCCGACAAGATCGTCAACGAGGATCTCTCGGTCCGTGCGGCGGAGGCTGCGGCGAAGCTTCCGGATGCCTCCCCCACCCGTTCCGTCAAGCCGCAGGCCGGCTCTCGCCGCGCCCACCTGGATGAGGTCGCCGGACGACTGGGCGATCGGCTCAACACCCGCGTGAAGATCGCCCTGACGGCGCGAAAAGGCCAGATCAGCATCGACTTCGCGACGATTCAGGACCTCAACCGCATCCTCGCGCAGCTCGGTGAGACGGAGTACGGGGCCCTCGAGGCCTCATAAGCGTCCGAGCGCCCGGGCACGCCGGCGCAGCGCCTCAGCTTCAGCGGTGTTGCCCGGCAGCTCTGCCGCTGCGAGGAACGCCGCGGCTGCGGCATCCGTTCGTCCGAGTCGCTCCAGCAGCTCCGCGCGCACGGCGGGGAGCGGGCGGAATCCCGACAGCTCGGGCCCGAGCGCGTCCACCACGGCGAGAGCGGGCTCGGGGCCCCTCGCCATCGAGAGCGCCACGGCGCGGTTGAGTCGGACGACGGCCGACGGCGCGAGCGACTCCAGCGCGTCGTAGAGCCGGAGGATCTGCTCCCAGTCCGTCTCGCCGAACGACGGGGCGACCGCGTGGCACTGCGCGATGGCGGCCTGCAGGCCGTAGTAGCCCAGACCGCGGGACGGCGAGGCTGGGCCCACGCGGCCAGAGCCTCCGCGAGACGCGCCAGCGGCGCGTGGAGGGGCCGTGGGGACCGCTCGTCCCATCGCTTCCAGGCCGCGGGCGATCGCCGAACGATCCCATCGGCGGCGGTCCTGGTCTTCCAGGGTCACGGGAAGGCCGGCGGCGTCGATGCGCGCGGCGAAGCGCGATGACTGGAACTCCATGAGCGCGATGAGCGACCAGATCTCGGGCTCTCCCGGCTGCAGCGCAGCCAGTTGTCGACCCAGCCGCACCGCTTCACGCGCGACGTCGGGACGGATGAGTCCCTCCCCCTCGGCCGCCGAGTACCCCTCGGTGAAGAGGAGGTAGATCACCTGGAGCACGCTCGCCAGCCGCGCCGGGCGCTCCGCACGGTCGGGCACCTCGAACGGCACGCCCTCTGCGGTGAGAGTCCGCTTGGCGCGGACGATGCGCTGCTGCACGGTCGGCACGGTCATCAGCAGCGCACGCGCGATCTGCTCGGTCGTGAGACCGGCCACCGTGCGCAGCGTGAGGGCGAGACGGGCCTGCGCCGGAAGCACCGGGTGACAGGCGACGAAGACGAGACGCAGCACGTCGTCGTCGATGCGGTCGGGGTCGGCGTCGTCGGGCACCGAGTCCATCGCCTCGGCCACGAGAGCCTCTGAGACGAACAGGGGCTCGCGCTGCGACATCCGCTCGCGTCGTCGCCACCCGTCGATCGCGCGCCGCTTGGCGACCGACATGAGCCAGGCTCCTGGATTGTCAGGGATGCCGCTGCCCGGCCACGCGGCGAGGGCTTCGACGAGTGCCTCCTGAGCGAGATCCTCGGCCCATGCGAAGTCGCCGGTGTGCCTCGTCAGCGCCGAGACGATGCGAGCCGACTCGTCGCGCCACACGGCTTCGACCGCGCGGCGCGCATGGGCATCGTCGTCGGAGGTCATGCTGTCAGCGTAAGCGCGTGGCCCACGGTGTCGGGATCGACACGTACCCTGGATTGATGGCGAACGACGAGCAGACCCCGCGGCGACGTGCGAGCCTCGAGCTGCTCCGTGCCGAAGCCTCCGACGAGCTCTCGGTGCTGGTGCATGAGCGCCTCCGTGCCGGCGAGGACCCGTGGGAGTTCATGGACGATCTGCCGTCCGTCGACGAGCTCGTCGTCTATCTGCTCCGCGCCGAGAACATCGCCGCCGACGGCGGGGCGCGACCGAACGCCAGCCGCCACTACCGGGTGCTGAGGCAGATCGCCATCGACTATCCCCCGCTCACCCGTGCCGTGTGGGCGTTGCTGGGTGACGCGAACACGCACCGCCGGTGGGACCCGACGGTGCGTGCCGAAGCGAGCTGAAACCGACAGCTCACGAGTCACGAGTTGGCGGCACGCCACTCCTTCTCCTTGGCGACCCAGTCGTCGTTCTGGTCGAAATCGCTGAGCTCGTTGACGCGACGCACTTCCAGTGCGGTGCCGGGGCCCAGCGGGCACTTGCGCGCCCAGTGCTCGGCCTCCTCGCGGGAGGCGACCTCGAGGATCCAGTAGCCGGTGAAGACCTCGCGCGCTTCGGCGAACGGTCCGTCGGTGACCGCGGGTGGAACCGAGTCGAAGTCGACGCGGAAGCCCTCGGAGGCATCGGACAGCCCCTCGGCGCTCAGGAACACGCCGGCCTTCTGCAGCTCCTCGTTGTACGCGCCCATGGCGGCGTACGCCTCCGCCATGTCGAAGGTCTCGGGGTCGAACGCCGCAGCAGCCTCGGCACCGACCTGCATGATGAGCATGTAACGCATGGGAATCCCTTTCGTTGGGGCGATGATTGCCCGGTCGGGGCCGGTTCGGCCCCTTCACCATGTGCGTCGAACCAGCCTCGCGCAGATCGACATCGCGCACGAAGTTTCTCGTGAGAATCTCGGATGCCGGAAACAGCATATTGAGGAATCCCCGGTAGAACGACGAAAACCCCGCCGAAAGGTCGGCGGGGTCTTCGGGAAGAGTGAGGGAACTCAGCCGATGTAGGCCGCGAGGTCCTGCTCGAGCGCGAACTTCGGCTTGGCGCCGATGATGGTCGTCTCGACGGCGCCCTTGTTGAACACCTTCATCGCGGGGATGGAGGTGATCTGGTACTTCATCGCGAGGTCGGGGTTCTCGTCCACGTTGAGCTTGAGGATCGTGATCTTGTCGGGGTGCTCCGACTGGATCTGGTCGAGGACGGGCGAGACCATGCGACACGGGCCGCACCACTCCGCCCAGAAGTCCACGAGCACCGGACCCTCGGCCTGGAGCACGTCCTGCTCGAACGTGGCGGAAGTCGTCGCCTTGGCGGTCATCTGTGTTTCTCCTTCTCTGGGAAGTCTGTCCACGCTCATTCAACGCGAGAGGGGCGTGAAGTGTTCCCGGGCTTGTGCGGCGCCCGGTCGCGCGCTATGCGGCCTCGACCTTGGCGACAGGCTCGGCGCCGGGAAGGCCGTCGATCTCGGCGGCATCAGGGGCGGGCGCGCCGGCCTCGCCGAGCGCGGCGAGGAAGTGCTCGACGTCGAGGGCGGCGACCGTGCCGCTGCCCGCGGCGGTGACCGCCTGACGGTAGGTCGGGTCGATCACGTCACCGGCGGCGAACACACCGGGGACCGACGTGCGCGACGAACGGCCGTCGACCCACACGGTGCCCTCGGCGGTGAGATCGAGCTTGTCGTGCACGAGGTGCGTGCGCGGGTCGTTGCCGATCGCGACGAACACGCCGTCCAGAGCGAGATCACGACGCGAGCCGTCGACGGTGTCCTCGAGCACCACGCCGGTGACCGCGTCGTCGCCGAGGATGTCGACGACCTCGCTGTTCCAGACGAACTCGATCTTCTCGTTCTTGAACGCGCGTTCCTGCATGATCTTCGAGGCGCGGAGCTCATCGCGACGGTGGATGATGTACACCTTCGACGCGAACTTGGTGAGGAACGTGGCCTCCTCCATCGCGGAGTCGCCGCCGCCGACGACGGCGATGACGCGCTCACGGAAGAAGAAGCCGTCGCACGTCGCGCAGTACGACACGCCACGGCCTGAGAGGCGGGCTTCGCCCTCGATGCCGATCTTGCGGGGAGCGGAACCGGTGGCGAACACCAGCGCGTCGGCCTCGTGCGAGGCGCCGCTGCCGAGGGTGACCTTCTTGACCGGGCCGTCGATGTCGAGTGAGATGACGTCGTCGTACAGCACCTCGGCGCCGAAGCGCTCGGCCTGCTCCTGCATCTTCGCCATGAGGTCGGGACCCATGATCGCCTCGGGGAACCCGGGGAAGTTCTCGACCTCGGTGGTGTTCATCAGCTCGCCGCCGGCCTCGACCGAGCTCGCCACGACGAGCGGGCTCAGGTTGGCCCGTGCGGCGTAGATGGCCGCCGTGTAACCCGCGGGACCCGAACCGATGATGATGACCTGACGCACGTGCGCACCTTTCCTCGTGGAGCCTCGCGGAACGTCTCATGACACACGCGATGGCTCCGGATGCCTCAACACATGGTAACCGCGTGGCATTCCGTGACCCGTCCCCCGCGCCCCCGGCGGGACACGACACATGGGCGGGCGATCTCAGCGTCGGCCGGGCAGGAAGCGGCGCACGAGGCCGGTGGCGACCGTGAGCTCGGGCGCGCGGAAGAGCGCGAGGAAAGCGATGTAGACCAGCATGGACGCAATACCGATGATCGCCGAGCCGACCGCGCCCAGCAGAGCGCTGGATGTCGTCCAGCCGTCGGCTCCGCCCAGAAGCACGAACACACCCCACCCTGCGGCGGCGGCCGGGACCGCGGCGAGTACGAAGCGACCGAGCGAGAGCAGCCAGGACGCGGTGCCGAGGCTGCCCAGCCGTCGCTGGAGCAACCACGTGGCGATCACGACCTGAACGATGCTCGCGAAGGACTGCCCGAGGGCCACAACGGCAGCGAGGTACTCGAGGCCGATGACATCGGCTTCGACGAGACCCCACGCGCCGTAGGCGGTCGCGACGACGATCGCGCACTGCACCACGGTGAAGTAGAACGGCGTGCGTGTGTCGTCGTATGCGTAGAACGTGCGCTGGATGACGAACAGCACGGCCAGCGGGATCAGCGCGACGAGGAACGCCAGCAGCACCCAGGCCGCCTGGACCGCTTCGCTCGCCGTGTTGGTGAAGATGCGCGACGCCGGAACGGCGGCGGCGGCGAGGGCGAAGGTGGAGAAGACCACGAACACGCCGAGCGTGCGGATGCTGCGGCCGATATCGCCGCGCACCTCTTCGTGGCGCCCTGCGTGCGCGTGTTCGCTGAGCTGCGTGAAGTAGGGGGTGCCGATCGAGAGGACGATGATCGAGTACGGGAGCATGAACAGGAGCCAGGCGTAACCCATGGCGGCCGCGGCCGGTCCATCGCCGGAAGCCTCCGAGACGACCCGGCCCTGCAGCAGGCCCGCGATCTGGCCGGCCGCGACCATGAGGAACGTCCAGCCCGCGAGCCGGCCGATCTGCCCGAGGCCGACGCCCCGCCAGGCGAAATCAGGGCGCACGTGCAGTCCCGTGCGCCGCCAGAAGAAGAACAGGATGCCGGCTTGGACGACGATGCCGAGGGTGGCGGTGCCGGCGAGGAGGGCGATCATCTCCGGTGTCCAGTCCACGACCTGCGTCAGCGGACCGCCGAACAGGACGAGGAACAGGCCGAAGCCTGCGATCGAGACGATGTTGTTGACGATCGGCGCCCACGTGAACGGGCCGTAGATGCGGCGCGCGTTCAACGCCTCGCCGACGAGTGCGTACAGGCCGTAGAAGAGGATCTGCGGCAGGCACCAGTACGCGAATGTCGTGGCGAGGGCGAGCTGGTCAGGCGTGTAGCCGGGGGCGTACAGCTGCACGAGCCAGGGTGCGATCAAGGTGGCAAGCACCGTTGTCACCAGCAGCACGACGGTGCCGAGCGTGAACACCTTCGAGATGAAGGCGCGCCCGCCGTCCTCGTGCGATGCCGCCTTCACGATCTGCGGCACCACGACGGCGGTGAGCAGGCCGGTCGAGATCAGCGTGTAGATGTTGTTCGGAAGCTGATTCGCTGTGGCGAACGCGTCGCCCGCGGGGCTCTGGACCGACCCCACGACCGCCACGAGCACGACGGAGCGGAGGAATCCGGTGAGGCGCGACACGATCGTGCCGGCACCGATGAGTGCGCTCGCGCGCCCGATCCCGCTCACCGCTCGTCCTCGTCGGTCATGGACGACACCTGTTCCGCCTCGCTCGCGTCCTTCGCTTCGGCCGTCGCCTCATCCTCCGCAGCACCGGAGGCGGTAGCATCCGTTCCCTTCCGCTTCCGGCGCATGCGCAGCACGGTGCGCGCGATGCCGAAGAGGAGAAGGATGCCGACGACCACGGCGAGGGCGGCGATGCCGACGGCCTCCCAGTCGGCGTAGACGTTGATCTCGACGGATTCGGGCTCGCCGATGGCCACGAAGGCGGGGCTGCGCAGCTGCAGGGTCAGGGTGACGTCGCCGCGGCCCACGCGCGCCTGCACCGGCACCTCGACGCGGGTGTTGCTCTGCGGCGTCGCGACGATCGGCGTCTCGCCCTGCACGTCGAGCCGGAGGTTGTCACGGGTCGTGTACAGGACGAGGTTGACCGGGTACGGGAGGTCGTTGCGCACCCAGAAACGGAGGGCGGCGCTCGACCCGTAGAGGTCGCTCGGGCTGGTGGGAAGGAGTGCGACCGAGTCCAGGGTGCCGGCCGTCGCGGCGCGGTGGTCGGCGAGCTCCGTCGGCCAGGTGGGGTCGCCGATCCACGCGACGCCGAGCAGCTGCAGGATGTCGGCGCGCTCGGGTCCGGTCAGCATCGACGGCTGGTCGAGGATCGTGGCGAACCGGGCGAGCTCACTTTCGTCCGCGACGAGGGCGGATGCCGCGGCCGCGCGCTCGGGCGAAGTCTCGACGCCGGTCAGCTCGACGTCGAACGCCTCCCCCGCCGCGACCGTCGCGATGGTGCGGGGCGTCACGTCGGGGGCGGAGAACGCCGCGGAGATCGCGGCGCCGAGCTCGACGCGCGAACGACCGTCGCCGCGGCCGACGGTCACGAGGAGGGGGCCGTTCGTCTCGGCCGCAGCGAAGGCGAGGTAGGCGGTGGCCGTGGTCAGCGGGGCGCCGCGCAGCCACGACTCCTCCTGCTGGGATGCGTCGTCGAGCGCGGTGGAGATGTCGCTGTCGTAGACGAGCACCTCGCCGGCGCCGACACGGCCGTGTGCCGAGACGGTCCGGCCGTCGGAGCCGGCGTCCGTCGTCGACGACGGGATGAGCGTGACGGGCGCGGTGCCGTCGTCGGTCGCGATGTCGGCGAGGCGGGAGACGATCTGCTCGTCCACCGTGCCGTCGGCGGGCCAGTACACGCCCTGGCGGGTGGCGGGGCCGACGACCAGCAGCTCGTCGGTGCTCGGAAGGGCGCTGTCGGGCTGCGAGGTGGGTGCGGTGGTCGGCGCATCCGACGGCGCCGGGGTGGGCGTCGGCGTCGGAGTCGGCGTCGCGAAGTTCGAGGACGACATGTACGCGCTGAACGAGGTGGGCTGCAGCGGCCGCGGAAGGCCCGCCTGCAGCTGCGCGGTGACGTCGGCGTCGCCGAACTGCAGGGCGAAGCGCGAGTTCTGGATGGCCTCGAGGCGCGAGAGCCACTCGAGCGCGGACTCCGGGGCCGAGGTGCCGAGCACCCGGATCGACGCGGGCACGGCGGGGTCGACCGCGAGGATGGCGGCGGTGCCGGTGACCCCGTCGAGCTGGTTCGTGAGCTCGCCGTCCGGCGCGGTGAGCTCGGCGAGCTGCTCCGCGGTGAGGAGGCCCTCGCTGAGAGGACCTGCGGTGATCGGCACGACCACGCCGATGCCGACGTCGGTGGCCTCCGTGGGCGGCACGATCATCACGCTCGTCGACGTGACGGTGCCCTCCGTGCCGGGGTACGACGCGGCGAGCGGGTAGACGCCCGAGGCCAGGCCGGCGAGGGCGGGGTCGTCGGCCGCGACCGTGATGCCGCGGACCTGGAAGCCGCCGGGTTCGACGGCGGCGATCGAGTCGGTGCCGATCGGCTCCAGCGCGAGCTCGGGTGAGCTGCCGTCGAGCCAGTCGCCCAGGTCGTCACGGCCGGCGAGCGGCGTGCGCCCGAGAGAGAGGGTGACGCTCGCGGGCGCGAGCTCCGCATCCGTCCCGTTCTGCAGCGAGACCGACACGCTCAACGCATCGCCGGGGTTCACGATCCCGTTCGCAACGGGAGACAGGGTGAACACGGTGGTGCCCGCGGGGACGGCGGAGGTCGCGCTCGGCGAGGGACTCGGTGTCGGGTCCGCCGCGATCGCGGGTGCCGGCAGCAGAAGACCGGCGAGCACGACTCCGACCGCCATGGCGGCGGTCACGAGGCGCGGTGCGCGGCGCGGGGCACGCCGCGGGGCTCGCGGTGAAGTCACGATCATCCTGTCGGGGGGTTCGCTCCTGTGCGATGTCCTGACCGCACGATCCAGGAGATTCTACGGTCCGCGCCTCCGAGCCCGCCGGAGGGCGGGCGGCGCGGTTGAATGGAGCCGTGCTCCCCGAACCGGATACCGACCTGTGCCGTGACCTCGCCGCCGACCTGCGCAGTGCGGGGTTCTCCGCCGAAGCCCTGCGCGACGCGTGGGGCGCCGCGGCCGACGATGCGATCGCTCGCGGCCTCCGGTCGCCGGCGTCGCGGGCCCTCGGCGACCGCGGCGACGCCCTCGCCGTGCTGGGCAGACTCCTCGTGCTCGGGATGCCGCAGGCCGAGGCATCCGTCGATCACGCACTCATGCGCGCCGGTGCGGAGGGACTCGCGCGACTGGGTCTCGCCGAGGTGGACGACGGCGAGGTGCGCCCGCTCGCGGTGGTGCGGCCGCAGTCGTACGCCGACGCGTCCCGACCCGGCCAAGATGAGAGGACAGCGCAGTGGTGGATCGCGAGCGACCTCGACGAGGCGGCGCTCGGCGGGCCGCTGCCCGAGGATCACGTGCTCGGCGTCGGCGGCGCGTCGCTGACGCTCGCCGGACTGCAGCTGCCGACTCCCGCGGAACGCGCGCTCGACATCGGGGCGGGCTGTGGCATCCAGGCGCTGCGCGCCCGCGCGCACGTCGGTCACGTGGTGGCGACCGACATCTCGCCGCGCGCCCTGTCGTTCACGCGGCTGAACGCCCTCCTCAACGGGATCGACGGCATCGAGGTGCGGCTCGGCAGCCTCTTCGAGCCGGTCGCCGGAGAGCAGTACGACCGTGTCGTGTCGAACCCGCCGTTCGTGATCACGCCGCGGGTCGCCGACGTCCCCGCCTACGAGTACCGCGACGGCGGGATGGTGGGCGACGACGTGGTGGCCGCGTTCGTGACGGGTGTCGGCGCCCACCTGGCGCCCGGCGGGGTCGCGCAGCTGCTCGGCAACTGGGAGACACGGGACGGCGTGCCCGGCCTCGAGCGCGTGCGCGGATGGGTCGAGTCGTCGCCGGTGCCGATGGACGCCTGGGTCGTCGAGCGCGAGAGCCTCGACCCGCTGTCGTACGCCGAGCTGTGGGTGCGCGACGGCGGCACGCTGCCCGGCACGCCCGGCTTCGCGAGACTCGTCGACGCGTGGCTCGACGACTTCGCGGCCCGCGCGGTGACGGAGGTGGGTTTCGGATACCTGCTGCTGCGCCGTCCGGCTGACGGGACGCCCACGCTCGCCCGGTACGAGACGCTCCACACGGCCCTCGCGGGCGACGGGCTCGGGGCGCATCTCGCGGCCGCGCTCGACGCCCACGACCGCTTGAGCGATCTCGACGACGCGGGGCTCGCGGCATCCGTCCTCGTCGTCGCCCCTGACGTCACCGAGGCGCGTCATCACCTGCCCGGAGCCGAGGATCCGACCGTCATCGAGCTGCGCCAGGGCGGTGGGTTCGGTCGCGCCCTCGGCGTGGACCCGGGGCTGGCAGCGCTCGTCGGCGCGTGCGACGGCGACCTTCCGGTCGGGATCCTCATCGATGCGATCGCCGATCTGCTCGAGGTCGACGCCGGGGCTCTCCGTGCGGACCTGCTGCCCCGCGCACGTGAACTGGCATTCACCGGATTCCTCCGCTTCGCGGACTGATGCCCCGAAGCGAATATAGATGCTGTTGACGACAGTATCTTGACAGCGCCGCCCGAGCAGGGCCATCATCCGTCTCGGGTGCTGGTGTGGGCGCCCGCGCTGCTTCGGGCGGCGCATTCGGGAGCGGTCTGAAGCCCTGGGGAGGGCTGCGGTGACGAAGTCGCGGGGACCCTTGCGCGCTGAGCGCGCAGCCTCGATGGCCCGCGCGCGCTCCGCTGCGGTCGCCGCCACCGTCTCACTCTCGATGGCGATCACCCCGCTCATGGTCCCTCCCGCGGCCGTCGCCGACGAGTTCGCACTCCGCTCTGCCGCGCCCGTCGGCTCCTCCTCCGTGATCCCTGACCTCACGCCTGCCGACGTCGCTGGGGTGCTTCCGACGGCCTTGGCGCTCTGGGGCGAGACCGGCCTCGCGGGTGCTGTCATCCGCATCGGCGACGTCAGCGGCGATCGGCTCGCGGTCACGTCGGGACGCACGATCACGATCGACACGGATGCTGCGGGCCGCGGCTGGTTCGTCGACAGCACCCCGTCCACCTCGAGCGAGTTCACGCAGCGCTCCGGCGACGTCGCACGAGCCTCGGGCTCCAGTCCGGCGGCGGGACGCTTCGACCTGCAGACGGTGCTCGCGCACGAGATCGGGCACCTGCTCGGCCGCGCCGACCTGGGCCGCGCCGACGCGATCATGCACAAGAGCCTCCGGCCCGGCGAACGGCACCTCACGCGCGGCGTCGATGCCGGTGCCCGGGTCAGCGTGCTCCGTGCGCTGGCCGCCGGTGCGGAGCTGCCGCTGACCGCGGCGACCGACGCCGTGACCGGCGACCCCGCCGCGACCGACCCGGGCTCGACCGAACCGGCTCCCGCTCCGGCGGAAGCGCCGGCCGCGGAACCGGCGGCACCGGCACCCGCGGACCCGGCGCCGGCAGCAGAACCCACGACGGAACCGGCCACGGTCTCCGAACCGGCGCCGAGCAACCCCGACGCCGAACCGGCCGCCGTCGCGACCGCGGCCGCGCCGGCCGAGGCGCCCGCCGCAGTGGAGACGGCCGCCGTCGCTCCCGGACCCTGGGCCGTGTCGATCTC